>CANCKV010000182.1 GCA_947378615.1 Chitinophagaceae bacterium
AATCGCTTGTGGGGTACAGAAATTTATTCAGATGCTAACCGTTATGGTCGTTATCAAAGCTATGGTGCTTTAGAAATACTTTATGATGGCAATTGGGATGCCTCAGGATATGTTGCGGGAGGTGCAGGTTGGGATTGGAACATAATGCCTGGAACGACTACAGTTCATCTCCCCTACCCAAGTTTGCAGGCAAATAAGGAACGTGGGGATGAACGTCAGACCTATAGTTTTGTGGGTGCATTGGCTTATGGGAATAATGGCATCTTTGCTATGGATTTCAAGGAACGTGCAGAGGGGAATTATACGCCGAGCAACCTGACTTTTAAAAAATCTGTCTTTGCCTTTGGCAATATGATGATTTGTTTGGGTAGTGGTATTAGTTCGAGCAATACAAAATTCAATACCGCCACTAACCTTTTCCAATCAATAAATGTATCTGACAATCCTTCGATCTATACTAAATCTAATGAGCCTGTTTCTGACGGGAATTACAACAATATTTTGTCCACTTCTTCTAGCTATCAATGGTTAGTAAATGGACAGTCAACGGGGTATTACATTCCGAAGAATGCGGGAGAGATTACTGTGTTACGAGGCACACAGACTACCCCAATATCAACTACAACTTCAGGCTTTCCTGTTGCAAATGCCAATTTTAGCAAGGCCTTCATAAATCACGGCACTTCCCCTAAAAATGGGCAATATCAATTTGTAGTAGTACCTGCTACAACTCCCAAAAAAATGGAGCAGATTTCGGCAAGTTTTGCAAACGGTGAGGTATTTGAAGTATTGAAACAAACGGATACACTACATGCGGTGTATTATATTCCTAACAAGATTACTTCTTACGCTTTTTTTGAACCGATGGAAAGAGTCAATATCGGATATGTAAATAGTATTTCTGAAAAGGCATTAGTTGCCATTAAAGAACAGCATGATTCAATCACAATAACGATTGACAACCCCGACCTAAATGCAGGAGATGCCGAGAGTCCTAAAGACGCACCGATAGATGCAGTGAAGGGATGGAAATCAATCCCCATCAATGTAGTTCTGAAACTAAAAGGGAATTGGTTGATACTTAATAACCCCTCGAAAGCAGGGATTACTGTAGAGGACAATACGCTTTCTGTAAAATTTACTTTAGTAGATGGATTGCAAGAGACGATTACTTTAAAAAAGAAATAGAGGGATATGTTTCTAGACTAATAACTTTTAAGCAAAAGAAAAAGCTAAAAACATAAGAACATTGCCAAATTGAAAAGAGATAGTTTTTTGTATCATTGAAAAGAAAGGTACTAGGAATGCTAGATTGTCGAATTAGGCACACACTGAAAATAAGTGATTAAGTAGTAACGAGGTAATTAATAACAAGGAGATTAGCATTTTTCTCGAATGAGGAGTAATTCCACTCGAGGCATCCATTCTACAAAAAAATGACGTTTAATTCGGGATTCGTTGACCATGATTAATAAGAAAGCCCATAATTAACCCCTTATCAGAACCAAAGTCATTCCCTAAACTAAACGTCACTTTTAGAATTAAATGCTAATCCATCACTATGAAATACAATTACGCTGTTTCCTTTTGCTTAATTGTAAAGGATAAGAAAAGGAGATAAACAGCACTCAACAATATGACTATTACTGACCCTGTTTGCGCCTTTACAGCATCGGAAGTTAATCCCATGATAAATGGAATCACAGCACCTCCAAATACTCCCGTAATCATCAGACCAGAAATTTCATTTGCTTTGTTAGGTAAGTATTGAATAGCTGCAGAATAAATAATTGAAAACACATTAGCAATTGAGAAACCAATGATTGCAAAAATTGCAAAAATAAGATTCCTGTCAGAAACGAAGATTAAAGCAACTAAAGCTGCAATTGCAACAAGTGCACTGATTTTAAAAAACTTTACTGAAGATACTTTTGCTAATAAAATTGCCCCAATAAAAGCACCTGCAGTACGGAATGCAAAGTACATACTAGGACCATAGCCTGCATCACTTGAATTCATTCCACAACGTTCCATTAATATCTTAGGTGCAGCAGTATTTAATCCAACATCAACTCCCACTACGAATACAATTCCTAGGAAAAGAAGAAAAATAGTTTTGTCTTTTAAGATACCAAATACACTTCCAAAAGAACTTGCTTCTTCCGTAGCAACCTCTTGAGGAATTGGTGTTGCAAACAACCATATCGTAGAAACTAGCGTAATCACTGCATAAATAGGAAATATATATTGCCAATTATGAAGACTCGCCGCTGCATAAGCAGCAATGAATGGGCCACAAAAAGAAGAAATTGCCTTGACAAATTGACCTGCAGTCAGACTTGAGGTCAATTTATCTCCTTGAACCACATTTGCTACTAAAGGATTAAGAGAAACTTGCAAAATCGTATTTGCAATACCTAGCATTGCAAAAGCAATCAACGACATCGCAAACGTGTATTGAATTAAGGGTATAAACATCGCCAAGATTGTAATGATACAACTCAATAATACGGTCTTTTTGCGACCAATTTTGTTCATTAAAATTCCTGTTGGAACAGAAAAAAGTAAGAACATAGAAAATAGGGCTACAGGTATCAAATTTGACAAAGTATCCTTAAACTGTGGGTCGTAGCCACTCAATAAATCTTCTTTAACGTGAGTGGATGTAATTCCAACTACATCACAAAATCCCATAATAAAGAAACCAAATAACACAGGTAGTACCTGCTTGAACGAACTTTTCTCTTTCATCTCTGTTTTTTTAATTTAAAGTGAATAATTGTTTGTTGTGAAAAATATATAGTGGAACAGTGCATAAAAACAATCGTAAACCATTAGTTGAAATATTTACTAAATTAAAGAAGGTTTGAAAAAGACTTGTTTCTAATACTAAAAACAGTCCCCTATTAATACTCTTATGTTATAAACTACTTGAATGTAATTAGAAATACATTTATTCCATTCAATGAAAAAACTTCTTAATAGCAAAGCATGTAAAATAATGTCAACGCAAAAAATCAATCGAAAGTCTAAATTCAAATGACACTACTAACGAAATAATTAGCGTATTTTAAATGTTTGAATTCCTTTATTTTTTAAAATGATTCCATTTTAAATAGCAATCGAATTTAATTTGAGCATAATTAAGTTTAGCCACTCTTCGACTCATCTAAACTAAAGTGCAAATTCTTTGAAACAACAAGCACCACCAATCAAAGCGGAAGATTCCCCCATAGTAGATTTTCCAATTTTAGGCATTTTATCTACCAACTTAGGCAAATCTGCAATTACTTGATTCATGAAAAA
Organism: Chitinophagaceae bacterium; assembly: GCA_947378615.1. Classification (GTDB taxonomy): domain Bacteria; phylum Bacteroidota; class Bacteroidia; order Chitinophagales; family Chitinophagaceae; genus Parasediminibacterium. Next base: position 3,307 of record CANCKV010000182.1, read on the forward strand.
TTCCCATCCGTTAGCAATGTTACCGCCAACAACCAAAAAATCAGGATGCGTCTTTTGAATAAATTGATGCAAAAACCAAGTCAAATCACTAGCAAAGATTTTAAATGCTTCACGAGCAAGTTCATCCGTTTCTATATGATCTTCAATTATCTTAACATTTTCTACTTTCTTGCCAGACAAATTAAAGTAAGTTCGAACAAGTCCACGAGTAGAAACATATTCTTCAATAATTTCCCCCTTGTAAGGAGTAACACTCATTTCAGCGTCAATAGTTATACCATCCTTACTAATTGCAGAACCCAAACCAGTACCTAAAGTGATTCCAATTACGTCAGTAAACCCTTTTGCGGCACCACAAAACACCTCTCCTTCCAAAAAGGCTTCGGCATCATTTCTAAAACGAATCATTTCGCCTTTGATATTTAACCTTTCAGCCAACAATTCACGGATATTCAACCCGTATAACTCATCATACTTATTGAATCCTTTTATCAAAGCGATTCCATTTTGATAATCAAAAGGTCCAGGCATTGCCATGCCAATACAATATTCGCCTTTTGGGTCAACCTCGGCAATTGTAGCAGCCCAAATGCCTAGAATCTCATCAGCAGGTGCATGCGAGTTTACTCTTTTCCTTACTTCGGTGTTTGGCACATACGATTTATTCGCCATATCGATCAATCCAGCGGTTATATGTGAACCTCCAACATCTACTCCAACTACAAATTTCTTATTCATTTTTTTTGTTTAACTAAGTAAAAATATATTTTATTTTTTCTAGGAGCGAAAATAAGCACAAACGTTTAAAGCAAAAAAATAATTTACTTTTTCTTAAACAACGCTATACAACTATTCATTTACAACTTAAACTCCCCGTTACTTTGAAAAGAGATCGAATTTCAATTTGATTTTTTTCAAAAATAACTCACCAATTATTGTTATTTGGTAAGGGGGGCGTGCTTGTTTTAGTGGCAGGAACTGTAGAAGAGTTTGTAGCGTTCATGACAAATAACGAAAAGATTACCTATGCAACTAGAATAGAGATCGAAGTGCAAATGTTGCGATTATTGCAAACACAAAATGATAGCATCAAAGTACTTGCAGTTAGTTAATCAATACCCTATAACCAACATTTAATTGAATGATTTTTTGATACAACAGATACTGTAATTCTAAGGTGTAGGATACAGAAATTCATGCAAAGAAAGTTGCCTGATTTTTTTTGAAGAGAGCGAAGTTATAAACCCCAAAAATTGCCCCCCTTTCAGAGTGAAAGAAATATTGCTTTTTGCTCCCCCCCTTTCATCTCAGTAGATTTAACTATATTCATTAAATATTCATCATTTCTCAACTAAGCAATAATAACAACAACTTATTTTCCTACCACTAATCTCCTCGACACTATTCCTTCCTTTGTTTGGATACTCACCGTATATACTCCTTTGGATAATTGACGGATAGAGAGCGGATAACTACTTGCTCCCTGTAAATTAATATTTTTTTTAATGACTGTCTTTCCTGACATATCTGTTATTAATAGCGTAGCTTGATTAATTCCTTTTTGAAAGCTAAGCACAGTTTGATTATTTGCAGGGTTAGGTGTCAAGGTAAACGCAATTCCTCCATTCCCCACTTTTACTGTATTGATAGACGAATAGCTGATTGTTCCATTAAAATCAATCATTTTCAAACGATAATAGTTTGTTCCAATGATTGGGTTAGTATCGAGTGCCACATAATTTCCTTTATTTAAAGCTGTTAATGAAACCGCTGTAACCCAATGAATACCATCAGTACTTCTTTCTACTTCATAATTTTTTACTATCATTTCATTGGTCACTTTCCATTGAATAGATACCTTGTTTTTATCATCAATTGATGTATTAAAATCAATCAATTTCACAGGCAGTATCGTGTTAATTGGTTGTGATACTATCAACGAATAGGCTTGAGAATTATTGGTGAGTGTTCCTTTATGAGTCACTTGAATCGTAATACTATCTCCAATAGTTACAGAATCTATTAAAATCTGTTCAAGATTATCAAGATGATTGTCCCCCCTTGTTGCCGCTGCTGAGGGTATATACGGATTCAGTATCCAAGGATAATAAGTCACCCCGTTTTTGATGACTCGAATATCCAAATCATTTACCAATTGTGGCTTTGCAGGATGTTTAGCATCCACTGTATCAATATGACCTACAGGGTCTGTCCAAGCAATTGTGACCTTCATAGGACCACTTCCAACAGCAGAAAAGCCTTTAGTAAAAGTCTGTCCATTATTCAATACATTCTGATATATTATATGCTTTGAATTGACTGAATCTACAGTTGAAGAGGCCACTTTGATTACTTCAACAGCATCTAAGCTATTGAGTAATCCCCATCCAAAAACATAATCAGGGCCGAGTGTATTGCCCGCCTCACTTGTCGTGTGAATGGCTAATGCACGAAGGGTGGCAGCCAACATGAAATTCCCTTTGTTGAGTTGCGAATAATATTCCTGCCATAACATCAATGAACCTGCCACTCCCGGAGCTGCCATTGAAGTACCACTATCATAGAAATAAGCACTATCTCCAATAGCATTTGTAGAATAAACATCATAACCATCCGAAACCAAATCAGGTTTTATGCGACCATCATTCGTGGGTCCCCAACAACTAAACGGCGTGATATTGATATCGGACGGCAATTTAATAGTATTTGTATCTGCATAAATTGCCCCGACCGTCATTACATTTTTCCCACTTGCCTCGGGAATCATACATGCAAATCCATTATTACTTGAAATATTAGCAGGGCGCGTGGACTGTTGTAAAGTACCTGTACTATCATAATAATAATAAGTTCCACCTACAGGAGGCCCATTTTGGTTTCTACTATTGCCTGCAGCCCTTACAGGTAAATAGTAGGGTGCATGAAAAACGATATTATCCAATTGAGCAGTCTCATCACTGTAACTGCCAAAATTATAATCGACTGTATCGCCATGATTTCCATACCATTCCCAACCGCTAGAACCATAATTCCATCCAGGCACATTACCATAGGAATGATTAGAAACCAATAAATCGTAAGCAATACCCGTTATTTCTGGAATATCTATTTCAGTTTGGTTGTCCAATGTAAACACATAAGTCCTAATGCCTAACAATCCATTACACATTCCTTTTACCAATGGATTGATGCCTGTGGCAATCATCGTTCCTGTTACATGCGTTGCATGGTCGGAACCTCCCCCTGTGTTCCTAGAAGAATCCATTCTATTGACCCTTCCTGCCAATTCTATATGTGTTTCTCTAATTCGTCCACCATCCCAAATGGCTAATTTATTTTTCATGTAGGGAGTCGAACCATTGAGGTTAAGTCCTGTACTACCCCCTGTCCATAATTGATGGG
>CANCKV010000183.1 GCA_947378615.1 Chitinophagaceae bacterium
TTTTTCCTTTTCCTCATTTTGAAATATCAATTCCTTGTTAGCAATCAGTAGTTTGTTTGCTAATCTTAATTTTTCATCGTTTTGATTTATCAGTTCCTTGTCAGCAATTGCAAGCTCACTTGCCCGCTTTTCCATTTCCTCGTTTTGAATGGCTAATTTTTGATTGGCAATAGAAAGTTCCATAAATGTTATTTATGTGTTATCAGAATCTTTAATAAATAAATTGATTTGAATCTTAATGCTTTTTGTGAAATTTAAGGGCATTTCTGTTCAAATTATACTTAAAACAAAGTTCACAACTGTTATGGAGGCGTATGTGCTGACGAAGAAATATAAGAAAGGTTGATGATGTACCTATCCGGGAATAGAAATGAAAATTTGCTGAAGTAAGTTTGACAAATAGTAGTAGAAAATAAGGGTAATCGTTTGAAGGAATAAAAAGGGGATAACGAATTAAAATAATAGATGAAATTAGTATTATGCATATTCCTTTTTTGAAATTTGATTATTAAACCAACTAAAAGAAAAGGCTAAACGGTCACCTCTTATGGAAACAATGCAATACTAACGTATGCATATTTGGAAAGACAATAAAGTTTTGCACATTAAACAAATTGTATCCGTTTAATTAGATTTTCAACCAAGAACAGATGTAAAACAAACTATGTAGTAATAAATTGTTTTAAAAGTGGGGCAATTTCTTCTAATAATTGTTTCTGTATTAAATTCAACGGGATCTATTGTTATAAGCTATATGGCGTAACGTCTATTTTTTCCACCCTTTCAATAAGATTGATTGGTTGATTGTTCAATCTGTTATCTTCGCACAATGGAACAGCTATTGCAACAAATAGAGAAGTATAAGCAGGAAATTGCAGAAGTAAAGGCAGAAACAATAGAAGCCGTTGAAGCTTTCAGAATACAATACCTTGGAACAAAGGGTTTATTAAAGACGGTGATGGGCGAAATGAAAAATGTGCCTAATGAACATAAACGCACTTTTGGACAGGTATTAAATGAGTTTAAGGAATTTGTTGAATCTAAATTTAGTGAATTACAACAATCAAATACTGGTACAGATTCATCGGCAGAGAAAACAATAGATTGGAGTCTTCCGGGTAGTTTTGTTCCTGTGGGCACACGACATCCGTTGACAATTGTTCGCAATCAGATTGTTTCCATTTTCAAAACATTGGGTTTCGCAATTGCAGAAGGACCTGAAATAGAAGATGATTGGCACAACTTCGGTGCTATGAATCTGCCCGAAGACCACCCTGCTAGAGACATGCAGGATACCTTTTATATCAATCAAAATCCTGCATGGCTACTTCGAACACATACTAGCAGTGTTCAGGCAAGGGTTTTGGAATCTCAAAAGCCACCTATTCGGGTCATCTGTCCGGGCAGGGTGTATAGAAACGAAACAATTAGTGCACGTGCACACTGTTTTTTCCATCAAATTGAAGGGCTATATATTGATGAAAATGTAAGTTTTGCCGACCTAAAACAGACTCTTTACTTCTTTGTACAAGAGATGTTTGGTAAGGATGTAAAAGTTCGTTTCCGCCCTTCTTATTTCCCTTTTACTGAACCTAGTGCCGAAATGGACATCAGTTGTCTGATTTGCGGTGGAGACGGATGTAATGTATGTAAACACACAGGTTGGGTCGAGATTTTAGGCAGTGGAATGGTGCATCCAAAAGTATTGGAGAATTTCGGTATTGATAGCACAAAATATACAGGCTTCGCCTTTGGCATGGGCGTAGAAAGAATCTGCCAATTAAAATATAGGGTGAATGACCTTAGACTATATAGTCAAAATGATGTGCGTTTCTTAAAACAATTTACAGGAGCATTATAATTTAAAATTCTAAATTTTAAATTCTGAATTGATAACTGATTACTGAATGCATCTTTTTATTGATGATGGATTTTGTGGATTAGTTATTTTATGAAGGAAAAAATATTTTTTGACTTTTATATTTTTGAGCGAATTAATTCAAAGTGACGAATCATATTATAAAATGATGATTGTAAAAAAAATAGATTGTCATTTCTTAATATCAATTAGAGAAAGGTCAGTTACTAACATATAATGGTCGCTTAGACCTTCGTCTTCTGTTTCAAATTGGTTTACGTTAAAATGATTATCTGGTAAAATATAATCAATTCTAAGTGTAGGTGCTAGACTTATAAATGTTCGACCTATTCCAAAGGATTTCTCCAAAAATGCGTCCTTCCTTTTACCTTTGATGGCAAAATAAGAATAACTACAAGGCACGTCATTAAAGTCACCTGTCACAACACTAGGATATGGGCTTTTATTTAACCAATCCTTAAATAAATTTGCCTGAATTGCCCTTCTTTTAAAAGTAGGATTCATCTTCATAAAGACACTTTTTGAGGCAGGAATTGCCTCTTCGTCATAAGTCTCAACTTTATCTATATTTATATAATCATTTTTCTTGAACTTGAATGATTGTAAATGAGTTGTATAAATACGGATTGTATCGTTGCCAATTAAAATATCTGCATACAAGGCGCTTTCTCCCTTGGGATAACATAATTTCCCTGAATCAAGAATAGGATATTTCGAAAAAATAACACTTCCTGTAGCGTATCCATTATCCGACTTATTGTCCTTAGAAAAATAAAAATACGGATGTGTAGTAGTAAACAAATCAATATTATTATCCTTTTTATTCTGATGTCCTTTGACAAGAAACGAATGATTGAATTCCTGAAGACAAATTATGTCAGGATTCAGTTTTAAAATACTCTCTGCTAATTCTGTTCTTACTAACTTTTTTGTAGTCTTATTAGTACTTAGTCCGTTGAATCCCTGAACATTCCAATCTACTATCCTGATACTTGCGGAATCCTTATTGTCAAGAAATTCATTTTTCCAATGATATGCAAAGACAACATTGATTTGCTGATATCCAATAATAAGCGTCAATAACGGGATAATTGCAAAGGAAGGCTTAATAAAACACCAAAATATTACTAGAAAAAAGAGTATAATAATTAAATAAGGAATTGAAATGCCAATAAATCCAACCCACCAAAAATATTCTATACTTAATAATGGAGTCAAACAACCAACAAGAAAACATACAGATAAAACAACTGTTAATAGTTGCCATATAAATTTAATCAAGTTATGTGTTAAACTCTTATTAGTCACGCCATAAAAGTATCGAAAAATATCAATGTATTACCAAATCAGTTACTAACGGATAATGATCTGAAGCATTTTGGATTTTTGGACAATAAAATTGTTTTGAATCGATTAGCTTATTCATCAATGTTACGTCAATTCTTAAAGATTGTGAAATTGCAGAATATGACTGTCCCCATCCAAAACCATTCTGTAAAAATGCATCTTTCATCCCGTCACTGATATAATTATATACATAAGAAGATGGAACAGAATTTAGGTCAGCACAAAAAAGGTAAGGTAAAGAACATTTATTCAATTCATTTTTTATTATTTCCGCTTGATTAATATGTACTAAATCAAAATATCTAAGCTTTTGCTGCCTATTCCCATTGAAAATGATTGTTGTATCATCTAATACAAAATGGTAGTTATCCCCTTTAATTCTCCCATATTGATGTAAAAACATAGATCGTAAGTGGGTATTGTAAACACGAACATGCTTGCCATTAAAATTAATCGTGGCATACATAAGATGTTCTGGAAGATGTGTCCAACTGTAAGCAATTCTTCCTGAATCAATGATAGGGTATTTAGAAAATATGACGGCTCCATATTTGCATGGGAAATATTCTCCATTACAAGGGTCATCAACTGAAAAATAATAATAAGGATACTTGAGAGTATCCATTATAAATTTCACATTGGAAAACATATATTTATTTTCTTCGAAATTTCTAAAGTCTTGCATACATATCACATCGGCATTTGCTTGTTGTATAAATGCAAGTATGTTTCTACGAGGGACTCCTAGAGTATCAAACCTTTTTTCACAGACTACAAAGTCATCCACATTCCAAGACAAAAGTCGAAGATTTCCTTCTTCTTTTATCTCATGAAATTCTTTAGAATATTTCCATCCAATAGTCGTGAAAATATTTTTATAGCCCAATAAGATGAATAAAAAAATCAATCCACAATATCGATAATCATTACGAAATATAACGAAACTAATGACAAAAACGATAACTACAGCAATTAATAACCATGGGAACATCAATGCTAAATACGTAAATCCCCGCCAATAAATGGGATTGAAATAGGGGGTAAGACAGGATAATAAATAGATTGCAATCAAGATTATCATTCCTGATATAAATACTATTCGAATTAGTGACAACAGTTTATTCATATTTAGTCATCTAAATTTCTTCTTTACTCACTTTTTTCAAAAATGTCTTTTCTTCATCTGTCAACATATTATATCCTTGCTGATTTATTTTATCTAAAATATCATCAAGGCGTTGTTGTGTAGCATTAGATGTTTTCACAAAAGGAGGTTGAGAACTTTTGTAGTATAGCTTATCCTTTTGGGAAACACTTGACTCTTTCTTTTCTGGATTAAATAGATTATCTACCCAATTCATAAATTTAATCATCCATTCTCCCCAATCATTACCTCGTCCCAATTGTTTGATATAAATAAAGCCAATTGCACCACCCGCAAGGTGTGCAACAGCTATTCCACTACTTCCACTAGCAATTGTAGCATAATCAATAGCTACAAAAACAACTGTTAATACCCAAAGAGGAATCCCTCCATTTATTAATGGGAAAATGCGATAGTCTGGTGCAAGTGTAGTAGTGGCTACAGCTACTGCCATAACGGACGAACCTGCTCCCATCATTGGCAAAGTATAATCGACCCGCATTGCTAAGACAGGAAAAATATTATTGGTTAATAAGAAAAAGGCGGCACCGAAGAAACCTCCGTATAAATAAATGGGTATTAACTTACTATTTCCAGTTAAATCTTGTAGAATGTACCCAAATCCCCAAACCCATAACAAGGTGCTTATCAAATCCCAAACGCCTAAATGACTGAACATATAGGTGAAGATGACCCAAGGCCTTGATGCTAATTTTCCGACAGCAGCAGGTAAACTAAACCAATCTAAAATTTGATGCTGAAATAAGTCGAGAGGTATTTCTGAGAAAAAATAAACAATTTTCAAAAAATTAAGGAGGATAAATACAGTTGAATTGATGATGATAAGCCAAGTAAGAGCGTTGTTTTCTTGACCTAATAAAGGAATGCGTTTATTGCTGTAATCTCTGATACCCACGGGGTGTAATTTTTTGTAAATATAAAAACTAAATGTTACTATGTTGCAAATTGAAAACAACCATTGTTAATAAAAGTTCTGTTTGTTGGTTTTGTTCCAAGTCATGACGATTATCAATCCCACAATTGCACCACCTACATGTGCCCAACGTGCAACATTATCTCCTGCTGCATTTTTTACGGCAAAGAATAATTCATATCCAAAATAAGCTAGACCTGCCCATTTAGCTTTGACTGGAAAGAAAAAATAGAAGTATAGGTAAGTGTTGGGAAACAGATAGACAAATGCTGCGAGAACTCCAAATACAGCACCACTTGCACCGATTGTGGGTGTATTAATCTTCATTTTATAATATTCAGAAATTACATCGAGTAATTGCCCCCCTGCTTGATGGTCGTCAGGATGAACTCGCAGATAAGCTAGTCCATCAACATTCAGCATGATGTGGTGATGATTTACAAATGCCAACATTGCCTCGGAAGCACCTGATTTTCCACTTGTATGAAGAGCTACGATATCTAAATAATCATTAGTAAGATGAGAAATCTCAATATTCAAAAAAACTAGATGTAAAAATGCAGCGCCAAGACCACAAATAATATAAAAGGTCAGAAAACGTTTGGCTCCCCACAGATTTTCAAGTACAGAACCAAACATCCACAGTCCAAACATGTTTCCAAAAATATGCATAATATCATTGTGCATAAAGAGGTGGGAAATTAGTTGCCAAGGTTGGAATAAAGGACTTTTCCAAGTATGAAGAGCAAATAAATTCTCCATAGGAATATCCATTTGCTTGGCGATTGTGTTTTGAGCCAAAAAGAAAAGCACATTGATGATGAGCAGGTTCTTTATAATTGAAGGCAAAACCTGAAACCTACCTGGTCTAAATTCGTTCATATTCTTATTTAATAATTAGTTAGTGATTGAAAACATTTCTTCGTATTAATTTATAAGTTATAAGTATTAAGTAATAGGTTAAAGTCTAATTATAAGAATTCAGGTATTATTTAATACTGGTAAGTAATTCCTTTTAAATATAGATGAAGACATATCACGTTATACTTATTACCTAATACCTATTACTTAAGACTCCTTCCTCAACTTTAATTGAACAACATTTTCAATATGATGTGTATGAGGAAACATATCAACAGGCTGTATTTTTGTGACGATATATTTTTCGTCAAGTAATGCTAAATCGCGCGCCTGAGTAGCAGGATTACAACTAACATATACTATCAATGGAGCTTCAATTTCCAACAACTTTTTCACCAACTTTTCATGCATTCCTGCTCTAGGAGGATCGGTTATCACAACATCAGGCTTGCCGTGGGTTGCAAAAAAATCATCATTGCAAATAGATATTACATCACCTGCCACAAAAAAAG
>CANCKV010000184.1 GCA_947378615.1 Chitinophagaceae bacterium
TAGCTAGCTATACTGTTCAACATTCTGTTGATGGTGCAAGTTTCTCTAGCATCGCTACTGTGGCTGCAAATAGTAGTGCATCTTATAGTGTAATTGATTCTAAAGCTGTTGCCGGTACTAATTACTATCGTATCAAGGTTTCTTGCAATGATGGTACTGTAAGCTATAGCAACGTTGTTGAACTAACAACGAACAACTCACCACTAACTACTATTGCTGCTTATCCAAATCCATTGGTTGGTGCTAAGCTTAATGTTGCTTTGAACCATTTGGATGCAGGCAAATACAGTATTGCTGTTTACAATGTTTTAGGTGCAAAGGTTGTTGAGAAATCAATGATTCATAGTGGTGGAAATGCAGTAGAACAATTATCTATTAACAGTCATTTGGCTGCGGGAGTTTATACAGTTCGTGTTAGCAATTCAAACGGTGTTTCTTATCAATCTCAAATTGAAGTAAAATAAACAATTAGTAAAGTGGGGGAGGGGTATTAAATCCTTAACCTCACTTACTTTTATTTATAAAAATATTAAATAGAATAAATGAAAAAGATAATAAAAGCAAGCGCACAAGTAATAGGAATACTGCTGTTGATGGTATTTGTATCTAGCAAGCTACAGGCACAGCCGAATCCTGGCCCCGGTCAACAGAATAGTGGTATCGGTGTTACTAGCGATGGCCCTACCGTTCCTTTTGATGGGGGAATGAGTTTGATGTTGGCAGCTTCTGGAATTGGATACGTTGCAAAGAAGATGAAAAAAGGCAACTAAGTATATTTTACATTGTCATCATTTTAAAGAGTGATTGGGCTATCTGCTCAATCACTCTTTTTGTTTTATTTGATTTGCGAAAGGTTAGGATTCTATGAATACTATAGAAAATTATGGATCCTTTTGGAGTTACCGATTAATTAGTCGTCATTTGATTGAATTGTTTTTATTAAATAATAAATGCTTGTATTATGGCTTCAAATATTCGTCCTGCCCCCATAGTTTTTACCTTAAATAATACCGGTGCGTATCATGAACGGAGTTGCCTGATTTTCCTGACATTTAAGATCCTTTTACTTTTAGAAGGTTCAAATGCCAAAAAATATATTGCAAACCTTGACCTTTTTAAAGAAAATGACGTGCTGTTATTACTTGAAAGATTAATAAACACAAGGAATAAGGAAGTTACTATGAATGAAAAGCATTTCATTATCTACAATGCAGTATTCATCTACATTAAGAAGTTGTTGTTGAATCCTGCGTGTGAAGATGCAGTTTTGATTGCAAATGCACTTGTCAATCACCCCACTAAGAGTATTTATGATGTGAAGGATTTAGTACTCGTATTTATCTCAGTAGGAGAGCAGTTGTTTCAGACGAAATACAAAAACAGTCATACAATGACAATTGCATTTAATAAGATTTCCCAACAATAAAAGCAATGGCAACTTTAGTAAATATTTTCTATATAATCCCTTTGTTAAACAACATTTAGGATAGTTAACTGTAATTGTTGTAGCCTATATTCATTGGCTAATCTAAAAATAGAAAATGGTTCAAGCATATAACTTTCTCGCATCTTGGCAATTATTCCCTGAAAAATGCAATTATGAATTGGGCATCATCCCAAAGAGTGGCAATTACAAAATAGAAAGTATCCTTAATGGAGAACAACTTAGCATAAGTAATAATTGGGTTTCTGTTACTAATGATGCCTTTCATACTGAGTATAAATCAATTCCTGATAGTAATATTTACCCCTATCCCAATCAGGAATTTGCAGATAGTATTCAATCTACAATCATCAACACAGGTGCATTTGTCATCAACTTCTTTAGAAACAATGAAAATAAATTAGAAGTATTACATGAAATATTGGCGAATGGTTTTCTTAAAGTCACACAGAAAGGATTGAATGAACTTCATGAGCCTTATTCTAATGTGGAAGTTTACCATAAGCAAATGAGTGTGCTGCCTTATGCTTCAAGCTCATCAAGCGTAGCAATACGACCTACTAATGAAGGGGTCATAAAACACAAGGCTCTTTCGGCAATGGAAGAACAGACGAATATGCAGCTCAATCAAATTAAACAACAGATAGAACTTTTAGCCAAACAAGCACAGGAGATACAAAAGAGAAAGGAGCTAAGTTTGATGATTTATGAAGCATCAATGAAGTTTAAGCCACAAATTGGACATACGTATCATTTATATGAACAACGAGATGGACAATATCAGTTATCAATGATTGCTCCTACTGAGTGGGGAGGTAGTAGTCCTTTCAATCAATTCGTTGCATCTGTCAAACTATTAGCAGACCATACTTGGATGGAAGAGAATTGATGAACGGAATAGTTGAGAATAATTAGCATACTTGATGCACGAAATATTGACGTTTGACCCTAACTAGTTCACGTCAAATGAAGGTGCCGATGCCGTAAGTCGCTGAGTTGTGGCATATCATGGTCTTAAACAGGCAGTGTTTTTTCTATTCGGATATTGGAAATCATTTTTTATACAAAATAAACCCTTCTAATTCATTTTAAAGTATTACTTATTTTTACCGAATTCGCTTATTTCCAATAATATAATATTGCCAATCCAAATATTAACCGTCCTTTGTTGCCTTGTTAAAAATAAAGAATGGCTAGCCTAAAAATTTGCCCAAATATTGCTCAATCAACTTTCATAGGATATTATCTTCCTAAGTTATGGGTAAATAGTCATTCCAAGAGATTCTCAAAACACATACTGCCTCCAACAACCTTCAGGAGGGCTTTCCCAAAAACAGGAATCGGATAAAAAAGTCAACTTTTGGTTTTCCAGAAAAAAAGAAGGATATGTCTGAACCTAGGTGTAGTATTCCGAAAAAAAAGAATACTATACCTGAACTCGGGTGTGGTATTCAGAAAAAAAGGAATAACATAAATGAACTCAGGCGTGGTATTCCGAAAAAAAAGAATAACATAATTGAAATAAAGTATCATGTTCCGAAAAAACGGAATGTGATACCTGAACTCAGACATGATGTTTCAAAAAAAAGGAAGGGTATGCCTGAACTCAGACATGGCATTCCAAAAAAAAGAAGACTTGTAAAAGGTTCAATAGTGGGGATACGATTAAAAGGACGCCCACAAATAACATAATTGTATTAAATATTAAATTTTAAAAAATGATTTCTCCAGAAAAAATGTTTGGAAATTTATTCGACTCCAAAGAGATAACCGCACTTCGTTTGCTAATTTTTGGCAAAGATTTATTGGTCAATATGATTGCTGCAAATACCACTCATACTTATGACGTGCCTATTGCATTACTCACCCCTTTGCTTGCACAATTAGAAACCCAAGTAAGTAGCCTTGATAGTATTTTGAACCTTCGTAGCGGTCAAACAGATGAAGTGGATTTGGTTACTTTCAATTTCATCAAGAAGATGAGTGATATGAATGGTGTGATTGCAAATGCCTTAGGCGGAAAGTTGAGTATTGGTTATAAGGAATTTTATCCCTTGAACATGAAGGATTACGATGCTGCAAACCGCGCCACAATGCACACCCTGACATCGAGGGTAAGTGTTGCGGCAACAAAATATGCAACTGAACTTGGTGTGATAATTACGCCTGATTTACAATCGTTTTTACCAAGCTACACTGCCGCACGCAGTTCCCAATCTACATCTACCGGCACCGTTAATACGAGTAGGGTTTACCGAACTGTAATTGAAACAAAAACTGAATTGGCATTGACAGAAATTGTACATTTTATTGCTGGAAAATTCCCAGGTGATGTGGTCATGTGTAGTAGCTTTTTCAAATTCAACCTGCTGTTTACGGTAGGTCATCATAAACATACCACTCATAGCGGCACCCTCGGATTTGAAGAGATTAAGGAAATTGCGAATCAACTTTTTACCGACAATTGGAGTATCATCATCCGCAACAAGGGTACAAATGCAGCCGTTGAAGTTTGGCTTGGTGCAACTGCCTTAGAAACAACTTCAGTAAAACTTGTTACTGTTCAACCGGGTAATGCCGTATCGCTGAAACCTTCTGATTTGGGTGATTTAAAAAATTCATTTCTCTTAATAAAGAATCTGAGCTTAGTAAACTCGGCAGATTACGAGATTGTAATCATCGGATAATGTAAAGAGGGTTTAAGCGATTTACAATTACAAAACACCAATAAAAATGCCATAAGGACTCATTACAATGGATAGTGGGTTACTTGTGGCATTATTGTTTTTTAAATTTCAGAATACACTTATTTTTTACCCAAAATAGAGTAAAATAAACGTGGAAAGTGCGGTAGGTACGAAATGTTAGTAGGAAACATAAAAATGAAGATTGACTAAAGTACCGTATTGAACGACAAATATGTAGTAACCGATGAAAGTAATTCTAATTTATTGATTAAAACTTTAAGTATGTCTTATCTATGGCACTTTGCTACTTTCAATTAAAAGATTACTACCAATATTTCGTACCTAACAGTTCTTTAAACACTTGATTCTTATTTATACTTACTACCTAATACCCCTTTCAGTTCATCAAATAAACATTTCACCTCGGATAGTCTGAGGCATGTGGCATATCAAGGTCTTAAACAAGCCGCTCTTTTGTCAAATAAAATTTTTATAATTTTTGTTGTTACTGTAGCGAAGTTAGAAGTGAACCACTTGCGACAGCAGAGCAAAGATTAAGCAATTGACATTTATAGAAGGTAAACTCTTGTAAAACCAGTTCCAAAATATTCTTTCGTTGGCAGAAATGCTAAATTCACTCTTAAAAGCTAAAACTCGAACAATTCCTGTTAGATTTGCACCATGAAATTTGTAGATATTACTAATGACATAGCATTTAGAAAAATATTTGGGAATGAGAGCAAGAAAAAGTCTTTGATTTCATTCTTGAACGCAGTTATTGACTTTCCCAAGAATGAGCAAATAGTTGATGTTGAAATAACTAACCCTTATCAATTAGGCAAACTTAGTGACGGTAAATCTACAATTGTCGATGTGAAAGCAAAGGACAAAATAGGAAATGTGTTTATTGTAGAAATGCAAATTGCCGAATTTGACTTTTTTCATAAACGGATTCTGTACTACACATCTCAAAGCTATACATCACAAATAGACAAAGGAGTTAAATACAATAATTTGAAACCTGTATATTTCATTGGAATACTTGAGTTTAAAATTGGACAGAACCCAAACTATTTCAGCAGACATAAAGTATTGGACATCGAAACAAAAGAACAGGTAATAGAAGATGTAGAATTTAACTTTATTGAACTTCCAAAATTTAACAAGTCAATTGAGCAATTGGAAAGCAGTATAGACCAATGGACATATTTTATCAAAAATGCTGAAAATCTGACATTGATTCCAGAAAGTGTAAAAGATGAGGGATTGAAAGAAGCTTACTCGGAAGCAGACAAGCATAATTGGACAAAACGAGAATTAGAAGACTATGAAAGGGCATCAATAAAGGAACGTGATGAAATAGGAAGGATTGAATTTGCAGAGAGGAAAGCAAAATTAAAAGGACAAATGGAAGGGATGATTGAAGGGAAAATTGAAGGAAAAATTGAAGGAAAAATTGAAGGAAAAAAAGAAGGAAAAATTGAAGTCGCAAAATCGTTGAAACAAAACAGCGTCTCACTAGATATAATTGCTTTGACGACAGGATTAACTATCGAAGAAATTGAAAGCCTATAACATTCACTTTTTGCAATATGATATTATTTTTTTACTATAGCAAAGCCACAAGTTCCACATTTTAAACAACAGCGAAGAGTGTAGCGAAATAGAATTAAATGCAGAATAGTTCATTCAAATAGGCAGTTCAGGATGCATATTTTATAGCACCCAAAACTGCCTCAAAGAATTTACAACGTATTACTTACAACGTATTACCTAAAACTTATTACCTAAAACTTATTTCACCATCAACTTCATCGGTTCATATCCTTTTACTTTTAAAAGATAGATACCTGTAGCGGGTTTTGAAGGAAGGGTAATTTCTAATTCCTTTCCTGATGCCAAATAGTTTCCACTATAGATAACCTTTCCAGTACCATTTAGCAATTGAACTTCATTTTTTCCTGAACTTGTTTTACCTAAATTGATAATGAACTTAGTACCATTCAATGGGTTTGGATAAACTGTGATGCCTTTATTTATGGAAGAAACAACCACTGCCTTTACTCCAAAAACTTGTTTAGTTCCATCATTATCAATCTGTACTAAACGATAATAATTAGTTCCCTCAAATGGCTTTGTGTCAATGACCGAATAAGTGTTCGTATTGTTTGCTAGTACAGTTGCAATAGTAGTATATGCACTTCCGTCAATACTTTTTTCTACTATAAATCGATTATTATTCACTTCAGTAACCGTTGTAAAAGCAATTGAAACAGTACCATCTTGTTTCAAATTTGCTGTATAATTAGACACAATCACAGGCAATGCATCACAAACCGAACCGGCGATATAACTAAATGGTATGGCACTAGAATTGCGTTCACCACCTGAAGGAACTTGATAAGTAAAATAAACACTAACCGGCGTATTGTCAGTAATTGTTTGTGAGAATGTAAAGTCTTCGCCTACTGCTGTCATCGCATAGCCTGGATACCCTCCCGAAAGCCCTTGTCTAACATAGATATATACATAAGCACAAC
>CANCKV010000185.1 GCA_947378615.1 Chitinophagaceae bacterium
TAGTAAACAGTGTATTTTATTTAACTAAGCTTATAAGCTTTAAACCCAACATCCGTAAAAATACCATTCAAAACATTATTATTATCATATAAATCTCCTGCTCTACGAATTCTTTCTTTTGCAAAATCTGCAATGTTTTGGTAGCCTGCATTACTTTCTTCGCTTCTAGGTTGAGTAGGTTCAGGAAACTGAATACAAATAAACTTTCTATTCCCTCTATCTTCTGCGTTCAATTTCATTACAGCATGAGCAGTGGTAGCGGTACCCGCAAATAAATCTAGAACGATAGATTCCTTGTCCGTATATAGCTCGAGCATCCTGCTAATCAGGGGGAGGGGTTTTACAAAAAAAGAATGGATGTTAAATCCAAATAATTCATGAATACTTCTTTCTTGATGAATATCTTCATATTTCCAAACAGACATCGGCTTTGTGGTGGCATTAATTTCTGAAAGAAATCGTTTTAAACGAGGACTCGAGTTCCCATTCTGTCCAAACCAAATTCTATTATCTTCGAGTAGCTCTATAAATCTTGCTTGACTATATATCCAACCACGTTCGTTTGGTGGAGATATAATTGTACCTGATGGTGTTGTGATGTCGTATCTAAATTTATTAACAAATCCATGAAACATGTCATCTTTCCAAACACCTCTAGGGTCATTATCAGGATTTTTAAATTTATCTAAAATTCTTTGATTAAATCGAAGTCCATTACATTTTGCATTTTCATAATTTTTTGCATAACAAAGAATGTATTCATGGCTTTGAGAAAAATGGGGAACAGGTTGTAGATGAACTGACCTTTCCCAAACTATATCAGAGATGAGATTAAGCTCTCCAAAGATTTCATCACAAATAAGCCTTAATTTAGGGAAAACTTCCTTTCTTACAGAAATGAAAATTACTCCATCATCAGAAAGTAATTTTTGGGCAATCAATAATCTGGAATACATCATATTTAGCCATTGTGTTTCAGCATGTTCATCATTTAAATTGTTTTCAACATTATATTCATTATTTCTCATTGATAAATAATGACTCAAATTATCATCATAGTCATCCTTATAGACAAACTCGTATCTATCATGAGAAGGAGGGTCAACATAAATCAATTTAATTTTAGCAACGTATTTTTCTTGTAAAAGCTTTAATACTTCTAGGTTCTCACCTTCAATGAAGACATTCTCTGTATTATTCCAATTTTTACTTTCGTTGATGTCAGGGGTTAAAATGCCACGACCTGGCTTATATGTTTCATGAATTGCTAATAGTTTACCCCTCCATGAAAAATTAAATTGTTCTCTTTCCCTTCTTTTTAGTGCCATGTTTATTTATTATTTTAATTTTTACTATTCGATTGAACTACACTATTGTTTGCAAATATTCTTGAATAAGCCGATATGTATAAAAAAATGTTTTAGGTGTAGTTAAACTTTGATTATAAAACCTATCATTATTTATCTTTTGCATTCCTCAACAGGCGCTTTTCCAATGAATCTGAGGTCATTTATCTTTCTTTCCCTTGAAAGTTAGATTATTCAATTTAAATACTTTCATGGTAGCTAAATAGCAATAATAATAACTTTCATTCGATGACTCAAGGAACTGATTGATATATGAACTTATTGTTCTGAAATATCCTGAGGCTGCTGTCATTTTACTTTGCTTACTCTATAAATGCTCAGGAGAAGATAGGAGGTTGCTTATCAATCTGCATCTAGAAAGGATCCTCTCTATAGTAATCATATTTTACTTTGTTGCCATTTTCATCATTTTGACCAATTTCAGCATATTGAATACAATCATCACTTTTAATACATTCACCATTTTCATCATATTGGCCATTTTCATCATTCTCATCCTTATCAGAGTCCAATTTAGTAAAAAATAAATCATCATCATCAACATCATCATAGTCATAATCGATATAAAAGTCATCATCATCAAAAGGGTCTTCTACCTTTTCGAGTAAACCCTTGCTTTCAGCAATCCTATAAGGCTCCCATCTATCTTCCTCCTTTATATATACTTCAGTTGCTTCTTTACCACAAAATAGTTTATAATCGTATTTGGTGTTAAAAAGGGCTAAATAACCTGTGTAATAAAAGTCTATTCCGTTCTCTTTGGCATATTCCATTTCTAGTAACAACAATAACTTCCCTAGACTATACGATTTATATTCTAGGTCGTAGAAATGCAGTATGGAGCTCGATGAAGATTTGCCAATATCAAAATACCCTACTGCAATCAGCATTTCTTGGTCTCTGACAGTAATCATTTTTGTATTAAAAAGATTGAAATCCATCTCATCGCCAAAGAGGTTGTCTGTAGCAGTCGGAGATATCTCAAAATTTATACCTTGTTTGTATCTAGACCAAAGTAAATCAATCTCATAATTTATTTCCCAATCACTAACACTTACATCAAAGTGCTGGGCTTTTTTGAGCACTCTTTTTTGAGACTTGTTATAACTAACAATACTCATATTGACCCTTAGCCAATAATAAAAACTAGAGAGAAACTCATCCAAAGTAATTAGCTTTTGCCCTAAACGAAACCAACCTATTGCAAGATAGTCGTCTAATTCCTCTGGGGAAATGCTCTCTATTGTTTTGTATTCATAACTCATTTGTTCAATTTATTTGAATGTGACAATTATGAGAATCAGTTACTACTCAATAGGGTTTCCACTTGTAGCACAACGTTTTCTATAAAATAAAACATTGATTAATAGTCAATAATCGTTCAGATTCATCCACATTATTAAATAACAAAGTGTTCCTTGTTTTTTCTTTGTTTACTGATAGTTAAAAGATAAAGTAAAGTGACTCATTACCTATTCCTCGCTTTTTGCATCAGGATAATCAACTCTATTGAACATGACAATATCTCCTGTATTACCTGATAATTCGAATCTGTCTATAACATATCCGTCAGTCATCGTATTATAATCGGTCGTTCTGCGGTTGCTTACCAATCTTAAAATCCTTATTAGTCTATTAAATCCAAACACATCAAGATTTCGTAAAGGGGTTTCTGTATCAAAGCCTGCCTTATTGCAAATTTGGCTCATGCCACTTTCAATGACTTCTTCAAATTCTGCATCCTCCTCCAAAATATCCTCATATTCTTCTCTTGCAGTTGGACAGTACTCGAAATAATCTTCTTTACTTGACAACCATTTCTGTGCCTTACGAATAATATGAAATTGAACATTCAATACATCTTCCTCTCCGATAGATTTATTACAGAGAAGTAGTTGACAATGTGAATAGGAGGGGGGATCGGAAAGTCTTTCCTTCTCAAATTCCATATCTCTTTCTTCATCATTACTTAACAATGATTCACTTTCAAGTAATTGAATCAATTCTTCACTCATTTCTAGGTCATCTACAATCAGTCCCATGTCACCACAGTTTGGGCACTGCGCATAATCCCAAAACTTTACACATGCATCACATATTCCCTTTGATTTGGTTAGGTTAATTTCCTTTCCACAAGAACATTTATGATAAGTCTCATTATCATTTTCCCAATTGCAAAAAATACACTTCATTTGATTAAATTTTATTGTTATTAAAATATGAAAAATCTGTCATTCAATAAATTTGGTAAAATATCAAGAATATGATGGATAAATTCTCATCGCAAGTACTTCAATATTCTCCTTTTGCATCAGTAACTTCACTTGTTTCCACCTTGATTGATAGGGTAAGCCTCTTCTCATGGAAAAATAACCATACATATACAACGTATCAGGTTTGCCAAACCCACAATAGTTTCTGTCTTTTACCGCATTTTTGATATAAAACTCTTTACTACTATTGAGCTTATCAAACAACCTGAATTTCAGTATTTGTTTGGGTAGCGTTCGATACCCCTTATTGAATTGCTTCAATGACATGCTTTTTGTGATAATAACTTCATGACATTCATCTGTTGTGTCGAAATATGGGGGGAGTGGACTATTTATTTTATTTACCTTATACTGCAATTTCATCCTGTAATAATTAAGAATTAAATAATTGAATTTGAATTTTCACTAAGTATTTATTAAATACAGTAATCTTGATAATCAAAACCTAACTGTTTTAATTTATTTCGAAAAATCGGACTCTTTTTCAGGGTTTTTCCTGCAAAAAAGAATGCTGAAGAACACCCATTATTTCCATACGCAGCCATTAAGATATCCATATCATTTTTAAACTTTCTATTAATTTTCACCCAAGGCAAACCACTTGAAAACACTGCAGCTAAAACAACTTCTTTATCGTTTTTTAAATCTTTACTTGCATAATGTAAGGCACTTCCTGATTTTTGTACGGCAGTAAGCACCACTTCCTTATCGCTTCTCATTTGCTTACTTGCATATTCAAGAGCACTACCTGTGAATCCACTTTGTGATACGGCATTTAGTACTACTTTTTTGTTATTCTTCAATGAGGGACTTGCATACCTAAACATGTCACAATTTTTATTAACTGCAATTGATACAATTTCTTCATCATCACAAAGCTGTTTAGAAGTATATTTTAAAGCTATCGCTTCGTTTTTTACGGCACATAATACAACCTCCCTGTCCTCCCTTAACCTCTTTTTTGTACTACTCAGCAAACTTTTTTTCTCCTGTTTTTCTTGGGATTGAGAGAATTTATTTCCAAAATAAACCATCAATTCATGAGTTTTATATTTAAGTGATTCATTTTTCAAATCAATAAGATTCATTTCTACGGCACTGAAATATTTTATCGCTTTAAGATGCTGCTCATAATCGTAGCCTATTTTATTCAATGCTTTCATTAATAAATTTTTATCGTTTCGTAGTTTTTTGCCTGCAAATTCAAATGCCCAACCATCATTTTCAATTGCTGTCATGACTACAGCTTTATTGTTTCTAATAGCTTCAGTCATGTAGGAAAGTGCAAGTCCATTACTTTTTAATGCTGTAAAAACTACATCTAGATCGTCCTTTAATTCATGGTTTACATAAGGGTACGCCATTCCCTCGTTTCTTAATGCTTCTAGCACTATCTCTTTATTTTGATCCCAATTATGATTGACATATTTTAGTGCAAACCCATTATTAGTTACTGCTGCTAGAACAATACTCTTGTAACTTATTGGGTGATTAAACTCAATTTTTGGTTCAGTTATAGTGCTTACCAAACTAGCATAGTAACCTTCTTCCTCCTTCGTTATTTCATCTGAAGTAATTCCCTCCTTTTTATTGCTCCTAACTAATGTTGGATTAATAGTAATATCTTGATGTGTTAAAGCGACAATGTTATCATCGAATTTCAGTTTTTCGGGTACAAAACGTGCTGCATGTTTGTTGTTTTTTAGTGCGGCAATGACTACATCTTTATCCTCTTTGAGCCTGGTGCTTGCATATCTTAAAGCTTGTCCATTGTTGTTAACTGCAATCAAAATCACCTCTTTGTCATCTTTAAGTCCTTTTGTCGCAAATTGTAATGCATCTGCAGTTTCATTTACAGCAGCTATTACCACCTCCTTATCGGCCTTTAACCGATTACTTGCCATTTCTAAGTTAGTTCCTAAACTCTTAACTGCTACTAATACAACTTCTTTATCATTCCTAAGGCTTTTACTAGCATATCTAAATGACAATGGCTGAAAATCAATCGCGACAATCACTGTATCTTTTTCATTTTTCAATTCGTCACTTGCATAACTAAAGGCATGGTAGTATGTTTTTAATGCTGCAAAGATTACTTCTTCATCATTTTTGAGCTTAGCACTAGCAAACTCTACAGCTTCTGGTTTACTTTCTATGGCAGCAAGTACTACTTCTTTATCGTTTTTAAGCGACTCGCTTGCAAACGCTAAGTTTGCACCATTATTTTTTACTGACTCCAAAACAACCTCCTTGTCACTGCAAAGTGAAACACTCGCGTCAGCTAAATCAATGCCATAGCATCTCAAAGCAGTTAGTGCAAAATCTCTATCGTTATCCAATTCTCCATTTGAAAATTCAATTTCTAATCCGTACTTTTCCCAAACTCGCTCCCTTTTTTTATCCATCACTGTATTGTTACAGGCAAACTGTAATGCTAGTCCATTGTTTTTTACCGCACAAAGTGCAACATCAAGGTTGTTTCTTAATTCCAAGCTTGCAAATTCAAGTGCTAATCCATCATTATTTACCGCAGCAATTACTACTTCCTTTTTGCTCTTCATCTCCTCACTAGCGAACTCAAGCATACCCCCTTTTTCTTTAACTACCTCTAAAACAGTCTCTAAGTTTCCTCTGAAAGGTTCACTTAGGTATTTAAAAAGAAAGGGTATCTTTTTTAAAAGGAGTGAGATCAATTCACGATAAATATGTTCTCTTTCTTCACTATTTTGCTCTTTGTCCATTTTTATTTGATTGAAATTTGAGTCTTATTAGATGCACATTCAATTTTGGTTCTCTTACCTAATGCTACTTGTGGTTCTTTCTCTTGAAAGCAGTTAAAATCTTTTTGTCTTTTTGCAGTCTGTCACTAGCAAATTCAAAAGAATCCTTTTCATTTTTGATTGCTGCAAGCACAATTTCATCATTGTCTCTCAAGTTTTCACTTGCAAATTTTAAAGCACAACTAACAATCAACTCTGCCCCTTCTCCAAAGTCAGCAACACATTTGATACCACTACTAG
>CANCKV010000186.1 GCA_947378615.1 Chitinophagaceae bacterium
ATACTGTCTTATCTGCCATTGCTGCATCCGCCAACAATACAGGCTATAGTGCCGATAAAATAATTGCTAAAAAAGAAGTAAGCCTAATCGCAAGTTCTCTTAGCGGTTCAGCTCAAGTAAAATTTGATATACTCAACAACAATACCCTATCAAGATCCTTGAACTCCACACAATCTTTCTATATCAATGCCTCCGATGCAATAACAGAAGTAAGATTAATGAACGCTTATGATATCATGAATACGAATGCTACTTTAATCACACCAGATTATGTAACACCAGCACAATTAACCGAATTTTTAAATAAAATCACCGCTTACACCACTATTAGTGGTACAAGTATGAATGTTAACAAGGTTTCCCCAGTGCTAACCGCTAAGTTCAAAAGTGACTTAAAATTGACTTCTCAAGATATTGTTTCCATAAAGAAAATAATGCTGAAATACAAAAAGTCTAACCCCGCATTCTATTATGCGGTAATGATTAGTTGTAAGATTCCTAATGTGCCAGTTGATCATACCCCCTTTATAGTCACCATCACAAGTAGTGTCGATAGTTCTCCAATTCCAGACGTAAAAGGAACATTGACTAATTCAAAAGAAACGCCCAGAAGTACTAAAAAAGGAATAATGACTTATGAAACAGTTTTAGGTGGCAATAAAGTAGCAACCTTCACTCATCCCGATTTTATTACCATAGAAGTGGATATTCATATAATTTCAGGTGAAACAAATTCACTCTCCATCTCATTAACGCCAAAACCAATCATTGAAAGCTTACCCCCAAAGGACTAGAAACGCTGATTAATTAAATTGAGGAATAATAATCTCCATTCAAAATGATATTCCTAATGCTACGAATCAGGATTCCTCTGCAATATTGTTAAGTTAAAAAACAGCTGTTAGGTTGAAGCAGTAATGATAGTTTCTCAAGTTTTTTGATATGACTTTGTAGTTGGTTACGAATATCAGCAAGACTGTCACAATGAGTTTATCGAAGTGCAAGCAACTATAACAATTCGACCCGACTTCGAGAGCTTCAGTCTGACAGGTTAATTATCGATGAGTCCATTACAATTTATAAGATGTATTAGCAGCTTGTCGAAACCGGTCTAAAGTAAGGTTCTTTCCTTCTTTGTGATCCTTCGACAGGCTCAGGCTGACACCTAATTTTCTGTAAGTGCCCTTAACTTAACAACTTTGCATTTCTATGTGACCTACTTTATAATAAGACAAAGAAAAAACGATGTCTTTTCTATGTGGCTATGTGACTATGTGTTTAGCCTTTGTTTTCTTTTCTAAAAGTTATATTACCGGAAACATGAACCTCTACAAAATAACTT
Source organism: Chitinophagaceae bacterium (assembly GCA_947378615.1). GTDB lineage: Bacteria > Bacteroidota > Bacteroidia > Chitinophagales > Chitinophagaceae > Parasediminibacterium. The sequence goes on from CANCKV010000186.1 coordinate 1,343, forward strand.
CTTTTCAGAAAGTCGTTTCCAATGCTACGAAGTAGCATTGCTATGTGAACTTCTCTTTAATAAAACAAAAACATAGAAAAAATTCTATGTGCTTTCTATGTGAACCTATCTGCCTATGTGTTGAACTTTTTTTTATAAAATTCGCGTTGTTTTCTATAGTATTAAATCTGAAAATTGCTCAATTTATTTATTTTACCTTCCTTAACAATAATAGAATTGTGTTTCTATGATAGCAATTTTTCATTTCCTCCACTTATCTTCGCTTTATGTTACCTAAATCACTCATTGAAAGTTTGCAAGGAATAAAAGGGTTCGATAAGTCGGCATTTGAATCGATTCACAACTCGGGCGAGCAAGTGACTTCTATCCGTATCAATCCATCAAAAAATAAATGGACCCCTACAAATGAATCTCCAATTCCTTGGTGTGAACATGGCTACTATTTAGCTGAAAGGCCTTCTTTTACCCTCGACCCACTCTTTCATGCCGGTGCCTATTACGTTCAGGAGGCAAGTAGTATGTTTTTGTGGGAAGTACTCAATCAGACAATCGGAAAAGATACAAAAGGACTGAAGGTATTGGATTTATGTGCGGCACCGGGTGGGAAGAGTACCCTATTAGCAAGCTATTTTTGGGATGGAATGGTGGTAAGTAATGAAGTGATTAAAGCCCGTTGTTCGATACTTGTCGAAAATATGACTAAGTGGGGTAGTAATCAGGTAATAGTAACTAATAATGACCCTTCACATTTCAAGTCACTTCCTAGCTACTTTGATGTGATTGTGGTAGATGCGCCCTGTAGCGGCAGTGGGCTGTTTAGAAAAGACAAGTCGGCAATTGAAGAATGGAGCGAAAACAATGTTCGCTTATGTAGTCAACGGCAGGAACGGATTATTGCAGATGTATTACCCTCTTTAAAACAAGGAGGATTATTTATTTACAGTACCTGTAGTTACAGCAAAGAAGAAGATGAAGACCTTTTAGATACCCTCTGCGACAATCATGAATTAGAAACCTGTGAATTGAATTTGAAAGATTCATGGAAAATTACCCACACACAATCGGAGAAACATCACGCTTTCGGTTATCGTTTTTATCCTTATCTGACTCGAGGAGAGGGTTTCTTTATTGCTGCATTTAGAAAGAAAGAGGGCAATGACTCGGGGTATTACACTGAACAAAAGCTAATCCATCTTACTAAGAGTGAACAGGAAACAATTAGTAGGTTTCTTCCCTTTTCAAACGACTATTCATATTTTAAACAAGGGGATTCTATCAAAACTATTGCAGGTGAACACTTGACGGATTTACAAATATTGGCCAAACAGCTCTACATCAAGAAGGCGGGAACAGAAATCGGCACTATTAAGGGAAAGGATATTATCCCACATCATGAATTAGCGATGAGTTTACTACCATTATCAAATTTCAATGTATTGCAACTAGATAAACCGCAAGCATTACAATATTTGAGACGTCAGGATTTGTTTATTGAAAGCAAAACGGGTTGGAATCTGATCACATATTGCAACTTGCCATTAGGATGGGCAAAGGTTTTACCTAATCGAATGAATAATTATTATCCTCAAGCATGGAGAATCCTACACTAATAATTTTTAATAATTAATTGTTAGTTGATAATTCGTAATGGATAATTCGTAATTCGTAATTGATAATTCGTAATTGAATTGATTGACAACCTTAATTTTAAGTGCCTCGTTTTATTCGTTATACACAAACAGTATTTTTTTGACAATAAACGAGCAACTTTACAGATTATTAATATCGATAAAACACTTTTGAAATGATACTTACTAAAAATTATGTAAAACAAATACCAACAATATTTTCATTGTTGATTATCCTTTGTCTTACACTCCACTATAATTCTAATTTATCTGCACAAACAAACAGCTACACCTTACACACTATTAAGGAAGGCGAGACATTGTCTGCTATCGCAAAGGCTAATAAGACGACAGTAGGGGATATTATGAGAATGAATAGCATGAATAGTAAAAGTAGATTAACAAATGGGGCAATTATCAAGATACCGTCTCCAAATACTACTGAAACACCTAAAGTAACAGAAGCTACCCCAATTGTGATGAATAAGAATTTAGGTATTCCTGCTAAACCTACAGTAGCTGTTCCTGACAAAAAGATGGCAGTCCCCACTACTCCTAAAGCTGAACCACCTACAATTTCCCCCACAAATACAATTAAATACACAATTGTAAAAGGGGATAATTTGTATAAACTTAGCAAACAGTTTAAATTGACAGAACCACAATTGATGCAGATGAACGGGATGAAGGACGACAAAGTGAAACTAGGACAAGTACTGATTATTAACCTTCCACAAGCACAATCCTCAAAACCTGCTACTATTGATACCATCAAAACCATTAAAGCAGTATTGTCAGACAAACAGCTATCAAAAGCAGCAATGCCTGCACCGACTAACCCGATTAAAAAAGATACAACAGTAATTGTAAAAAACATTGTTACAAAAGTTGTTGCTCCAAAAGTTGAAACGATTGTCAAGAAAGAAACCATCCAATCTATTACGCCAAAACAAAATGATAGTATCAGTCATCCTATTGTGAAAATTGATTCTGTAATAGCAGTAAAGTCGGACAGTACATTATTGGTAAAAAAAGAGGAGACTCCTACCCTACCAATCACAAAAGATACCCTTGCAATCATTGCAAAGGCAAAACCCATTGAATTATTGCCTGAACCCAAACCCATCAATAAAAACAATAAATATGTAAATGACGAAGGTTATTTTGCTGCCTTCTTTAATAGAAAAGCTATTTCAGAAAATCCATCTTCAGGAGAGGCAGGTTCTTTTAAAACTGCGAGTGGATGGGAAGATAAAAAGTATTATATATTGATCAATGGATTATTACCGGGAACAATTGTAAGGGTAACAGCCAATAATAAAAGTATTTGTGCTAAAGTGTTGACAGGATTACCCGAAGTAAAAGAAGACAATGGTTATCTAGCAAGATTAAACAATGCAGCAGTTTCTGCACTTGGAATTGAAACAAATAAGTTTGCTGTAACAGTTAACCATGAATAAGAAACATGAAGTACGAAGTATAAAATATGAGTTATGAAATATGAGTTATGAGTTAAATTATTTGCAATTCATTTATTTAAAATTAATTGAATAATCAATTCACAACTCATAACTCATAACTCATATTTCATAACTCATATTTCATAACTCATAACTCTTAACTCATAACTCATATTTCAGATGATTTCTCACCTATTTAATTAATTCCTTCAGTTTGGCTTCTAATTCTTCCCCTCTAAGGTTCTTGCCTACTATCTTTCCTGAAGGATCTAACAACATATTTGAGGGTATTGACTCTATCTTGTACATTTTAGCTGCTGCATTACCCCATTGTTGCAAGTCACTGATTTGAGTCCAAGGGAGTTTATCATCATTGATTGCCTTAACCCAACTAGCCTTATCTTTATCCAAAGAAACACCTAAGACTGTGAAATTTTTATCTTTAAATCGATTGTAAGCAGCTAAGACATTTGGATTTTCCATACGACAGGGTCTGCACCAACTAGCCCAAAAATCAACCAAAACATATTTCCCTCTAAATGAATTCAGACTTACAGATTTGCCACTTGTGTCATTTTGCGAGAAGTCAGTTGCGACACTTCCTACTTTCCCTACATTAGCAGCTGCAATCATTCTTTCTAACTCTTTCGCAAATACTATCTTTTTTGCAGAAGGTTTCAATGAATTATACTTTCCTTCAAGGGCAGATTCATCATATAATTTAGCAAATTGATACAATATAAATGCACTTACAGGTGAGGTGGCTTTTTCTCTTAAGAAATTATCAGTGAACGACTTCAACTTATTTCTGTTGTCATTAAAAATAGCTATCAAACTATCTTTTTTCTTGCTTGCTTGTTTTTCAGCATTTATCTGTGCAACCAACATTCCTAACTTATCGTTGATAGGCAGAAACCCTCTTACATAGCTTTTATAATCAGCTTGATAAACTCCTCCTGAAAAAGTTGCCCCTTTTAGATTCTTTACATCACCCGTAACAACTAAATTTTCATTTGCCAAGAAGATTTCAGTTGTTTCTTGCGTACCAATTAATCCTAGTTGAAAAAAGTTCGCATCATCTGATTTACCTGCCAATGAAAACTTGCCATTCCTAGCATAATCTTGAGCAATCATATTGCCTTCTACGTTTTGCAAAAAAACCAAGGTACTGTCTTTTAATCCCTTCAAATTACCCTTTACGGTAAAGCCCTTCGGTGCAGGCGGTGTTACAATTACAGGTTTTGATGCCTTTGTAGAATCTCCCTTTTGTGCTGTTTGTGTAGTTTGTGCCATTGAAATAACTGGCAGTAATAATGCGAATAGTAACTTCTTCATTCTTGAAACTTGATGTTTTTTATTTTTTATGTCTTGTTTGTAATACGTCAATAACCTCGTGCAATTTATATCCTTTCGCTTTAAGTAACAATAAATAATGAAATAAAAGGTCGGCAGCCTCTCCCAAAAACAATTCTTTGCTGTCATCTTTTGCTTCAATAACCAATTCAACGGCCTCCTCTCCTACTTTCTGAGCAACTTTATTGATACCCTTTGCTAGCATTTTCGCTGTATAAGAGGATTCAGGAGCTGCCTTACTTCTATGCTCAATCACCTCTTCTAGGTAAAAAAGAAAGTCGCCTGATTCATTTATTTCGTTCCAACAAGTATCGGCACCTGTGTGACATACAGGGCCTACAGGATTTACTTTTATTAATAGGGTATCATTATCACAATCAATAGCGATAGATTTAAGAATCAGAAAGTTGCCACTCTCCTCTCCTTTTGTCCATAAACGTTGTTTAGTGCGACTATAGAAAGTTATTTTCCCGATACTTCTTGTAGTATCAAAAGCCTCTTTATTCATGAATCCAAGCATCAACACCTTCTGAGTTGTCTCATCTTGAATGATTGCAGGCACTAGTTCGTCAGCATATTTTTTAAAATCTATTACTAGTTCCTTTTCCAATTCCTCAACCTTATTTTCACTCATCAATTAAATATTTTGTCAATTATTTAGAGGCTGTCCGCCCAAATAGAACGGAGCGAATATAGATAAGTAAGATTAAATCCGTACATGAATATGATTTTCTTTCAAATAACGTTTCAAATCTGGGATTGCAATCTCTTTAAAATGAAAAATACTTGCAGCCAAAGCAGCATCGGCCTTTCCTGCTGTAAATACATCTACAAAGTGTGGCATCGTTCCCCCACC
>CANCKV010000187.1 GCA_947378615.1 Chitinophagaceae bacterium
ATAAAACATGTGTACAAAATTTATAAGTGGCTAAAATAGTTGCATTGATTCGGTTAATATTGCATTGTGCATAAAATTGTGGAACGATTAACGTTTATTCAATTGATTGGGATTGTTTTGAGGTGTAGGTGAAAGGTGAAAGGAAGATGGTGAAAGTGAAAGGTAAAAGGTAAAGTATAATTTATAACAAATGTGGTTTGTTTTAAAGGCAAAATGTGCATTTAATTAGGATATACTTTCATTGTTTTTTTTAATAAAAAAATACTATACAACTAAAATAAATGACTAAGACAAATTAATGCATTAGTCAGTCATTTTTCTTAGTTAATTGTCAATATTTATCTATTCCGATTCACCAAAACTCACATTTCATAGCTAATGTTTCCTATTTCACTTCTTACCAATATTTATATCCTACTAATTTTGCCAACTCTACTTTTGCAAGACATAATTGATACTGATATTGCAACTTAGTTAATTGTGCCCTTTGTAGGTTAGTACTAGCATTTGTTAGTTCAAGATTAGTACCTACCCCATTTTTAAACCTATTTGCTGCAAGTGTATTTGCATATTTAGCTTGGTCAATTTGACCTTGTGTATTCCTAATTCTTTCTAAGTTAGAAGTAAGATCCGTTAAAGCCTGTTCAATATCCTTCCGGTATGTGCTATTGAGTGATTGCATTGCCAACTCATTTTGCTTAACCAATGTTTGGGAAAGGGCCGTTTGTTTTTTAGTTCTTCCTCCTTCATAAATTGGCACTTTCAATGCAATTCCTGCATTATAGTTGAATCTAATTTGATTTACATCGGGTACATACCCATTTTTTAAACCCGCATCAGCACCTACAATTACTGTTGGTTTATCGCCAAGTTTTGTGAGTTCAACTTCATTTTGGGCTTGTTTCACCTTAGATAAAGCAATTGCAAACTCAGGATTACTTTTTTGAGCCTCTGCAATTCCCTCTTCTACATTTTTTAATAGTAAATCAAAGTCGAAAACATTGCCTTCAATCTTTCCTGAACCTGTAGTATATGCCAATAAGTTTTGTTGTTTAATCAAAGAGTTTTCTAAGTCAACCTTACGATTTTCTTCTGCATCTATCTGTGTTTGAATTGATAGAATATCTATTTTCAGCGCATCTCCATTCTTGAATTTACTTTCAATTAATGTTTTATTTTCATTCAAAAAACTTAACACACTATCCTGAATACTAATCGTATGCTTTATGAAAACAATATTATAGTATAAGGTCGTAACCTGTGCTGCCAATTGATATTTTACGAAGTTTACATTAGACTCAGCTATTTGCAAGTCTGTTTTTGACTTCTCTATATTTGCTTTTAACCTGCCAAAATCAAAGAGCACATAACTTGCATCAGCATGTGCATCTAAATTATGAACAGGTGCAAACTGAAAGACAGAACTTCCGAATGGAATTTCTATTTTTGGTTTCAAAAACCGGTAAGAGGCTAATGCATCTACAGTCGGACTATTAATACTTGTTATATCTAATTTTTGTTTGGCTATTTCTACCGTATTTTCAATTTCCTTTACCTTCGGGAAATAAGAAAACGACTGATTTATAAAAGCCTTTAATTCATTATTTACTACTATCTGTGAATTACCCGAAATAACCACAGCAATTAAGAATAATGTGAAAATATTTCTTCTCATAATAAAATTTATTCTTTATAATTATTTTTCCAAAACGCTCAAACCAAATAACTTAAGCCTTATACCTTTTATCTTACACCTAAAACCTTTTACTTAATACCTAATGCGCCTCCGCTGCAGCCTTCATTGTCGCCTTCATTTCTGATTCTGTTTTCTTCTTATTCGTTAAAAACATAACTAATGGGAGTACCATTACAAAGAAAATGGCTATCAATCTAAACGTATCTAAGTATGCAAGATAATAGGCCTGCCTTTCAACAGTACCATTCAATATCCCTAAGGCCTTTCCTGCTGCTCCTGCAAAATCACCTGTCTTGTTGATGATTCCTTGTGTAATTAGATTTAATCTCTCAGTTAATAAAGGCGACCCCGCAGGCATTGCACTCACTAAATTGTTTCTGTGTACCGAATATTGATTTGCTATATAATTATTTGCAATAGCAATACCAAATGCCCCACCTAATTGACGAATCATATTATTTAGGCCAATCCCTGTAGCATAATCTTTGGGCTGTAATCCCGCTACGGCCTGATTAATAAGTGGCAACTGACAGAATGCAATACCAACCCCTCTCACTAATAAGGGTGGAAAGAAATCACCTCTCCCAACATCCATACTCACTCTCGAACTCATAATGCTATATAATGAAAATAGAAGATAGCCAACAATAATCAATGGAATTGGTGAGAGACCCTTACTCATTGATATTCCAATAACAGGCATCAGAAACACACAGCATAGAGTAGGTGCTAACAGCGTAAGACCTGTTTCATAAGCCGTAAATCCTAATACTCTTTGTGCCAAAACAGGAAAGACAAATACAGAGGTATAGAGTCCAAAACCTGCCACAAATGTGAAGACTGTTGTAAATGCAAGGTTTCGGTTCTTCATTACCCGAAGGTTTACTGCGGGCTGTTTAATATTAAGTTCATAAATAATAAAACTAATCAGCCCTACAGCAGCGATACCACTGCAATACCTGATTATTTCACTACTAAACCAATCCTCACTTTCTCCACGTTCCAATACATATTGCAAGCAGCCAATACCCGCCATCAATAACATGATACCCGTGTAATCAATCTTTATGCTGTCTTTCTTTTTCCCTTCATTTTCCTTTTTATCAATAAAAGTTAAAGAAAGTATGGTTGCAACAATTCCAATTGGGATGTTAATAGTAAATATGAGAGGCCACGAAGAGTGGTCGATAATATATCCCCCTAATGTAGGACCTAAAGTAGGGCCTAGAACAATACCCATCCCAAACAATCCCGATGCTTTAGGTCGGTCTTTTGGAGGAAATGTATCGAAAAGAATCGCTTGAGATGTAGAAAGTAGTGCCCCTCCACCTATTCCTTGAACAAACCTCCATAAGATAATTTCTACAAGAGAATGTGATTGCCCACACAGGTACGATGCAATCGTAAAGACAATCATTGAGGCCACATAATAATTTTTTCGACCAAAATATTCTGCCAAAAAGCTTGTCAAATGAATGATGATTACGTTTGCAATTGCGTACGAAGTGATTACCCAACTGATATCCTCGATACTAACACCGAGACTACCACTCATATCATTCAACGCCACATTTACAATTGATGTATCTACCAATTCCATAACAGCAGCTGCAATTGTTGTTATCACAATAATTGCCCTAGCCAAACCAGTAGGATAAACCACAGGCGGATGTGCGTATGTTGATGCCATGTTTTTAAATTACGAATTACAAATTAATAATTAAGAATTAACAATTACGAATTACGGCTTGCCAGTTTGAAATTTTCGAAGGAGTGCAATTCGTAATTAAAAATTCACAATTATTTTGCTACTACCACATACACGCTTAAACCTGCACGTAAGTATTGTTTGTATTTTGCTACATCATTAATCCAAATTTTCACAGGTAAACGTTGTGTTACCTTTACAAAGTTTCCACTGCTATTGTCGGGAGGGAGTAAGGCAAATCTAGCCCCTGTTGCATCACTCAAACTTGCTACAGTGCCCGTTATTTTAACGTCAGGATAGGCATCTACTCTTAAATCAACTTCTTTTCCAGGTACTAAAGACGCTATTTGGCTCTCTTTGAAGTTCGCAACCACCCAATAAGTTGTATCATTTACAATTGAAAACAAAGGGGTTCCTGCTTGAACAAACTGTCCTTCACTGACATTCTTCTTGCCTATCTTACCTGCTTGAGGTGAGAATATTTTTGTATAGGTCAATTTTAGTTTAATTTGGTCAATAGCCGCTTGTTTTACAGCCATTGTAGCTTCTGCCCTTTTAACAGCTGATTCCAATACGGCAATTCGACTCTCTGCAGAACCTAAATCATTGTGTGTGTTTTCTAGAGTTTTAACGGCTGTTTCATAAGCAAATTTGCTATCGTCTAGTTGTTTCTTAGTGATTGCTTCAGCTGCAAAAAGGCTTTTATCACGGTTGTAATCTTCTAACGCTTTTGCTTTTCTAACATCACTAATTTCGATATTTCCATGATTAACTTTCAATGAAATCTGTGCATTATTCAAAATTGCTTTAGAATTCGTAATATCAACGGAAGCTTGTGCATAGTCGGCTTCTGCAGCAACTATTTGTGTTTGCAATTCAGCATCATCCAATTCAGCTAGCAATTCTCCTGCCTTTACAGAATCATAATCCTTTACAGCTATACTTTTTACATATCCAGAAACACGAGGTAGTACAGGCGTAATTTGAGTTTCTATCTGTGCATTATCAGTAGTTTCGTGTGAAAATGTAAAGCTCAATTGTTTGTATCCAAAGTATCCTCCGACGATTAGCACTAGTCCCAATATAATTGGTTTTACAGGTGACTTTCTTTCTTTTTGCATATTTCCTTGTTCCATTTGTTTTATATTAAAGAATGATGTAAATTTTAAGTTTTAAATTATAAATTTTGAATTATGAACTTTCCATTATCCATTATTCACTAACAACTAAAAGATGTGCGTGTACCATTGATTTTATATGTTTAATCAATCTCGACTTGAAAGCCTCATCGTGATAGGGGTCATTTGTATTTGGCTTTGCCAACATCTGATTGCACATGTTTTTTGAAATCATTACTTGATTAATCGAACCGATAATTGTAGTGACTGTCAATATTGAATCTACTTCCTTGAAAATTTTCTTTTCAATACCCTTTTCAATAATTGCAGCAAAGTTTTTTGAATTTCTTGCGAAAGCATTACTCAATAATTGATGACTATCACCACGTTTTGTATCCATCAATTCCTTGTAAACAAACTTATGAAAGTTGACACCATCCATAATTCTTGTCACATAATCTTCAATTAAAAAATCAACTTTTTCTATCTCAGAAAGATTCGTATTTGCTTCCAATTCCTCAATCCTATCTTTTATATACATTGCCTTATCCTCGATAATTGCCTCAACCAATTTTTCCTTACTGCCAAAATAATAATTAATCATCGCCACATTAACGGATGCGTCGGCAGCTAAATCACGGATACTAGTGCCTTCAAATCCCCTCTCGGCGAAAAGTGCAATAGCATGTTCCATTATATGAGCTTTCTTATCAATAGCCATTTCTAAAATTCTATGAGCTGCAAATTTAAACAAACGTTTGAATTAATCAAACGTTTGTTTAAATTCTTTTTGTTGGTATGCAACTTTTATCTTTTTTCGTAAGGTGAGGAACAGAATTTGGATAAAATAGTTTGAATGAAGTGAAAATATCCCCATTTAAGTTAGCAAATAGTGGGATTCCCCAATAAGTTAGCTAGGGTTATGAACCATATAATTACTTTAAATCCATTATCTAAATACTATTTAGCATTTCAAAAAGCGAAGTTTTACTTTTCACAATAAAATATGGAAAGTAATAGAAATAATATGACAGCTTTTTAGTTTTATTATTAAAAATTATAGGAATTATAAGAAAATGGTCTCAACTCATCTAGTTTCAAAACGGCTGCACATTGCTTATTATATTGAAAAGAAAGAAGGTCACATATCTTGATACTCTCTTCTCAGCATTGAGAAAAGGATTCGAGTGAAGATTGTATAATTGTTCAATTTATTTGTCGGGGATACCTGTGTATAAACCCTGAAGTCGTGACTTTACGTTTGATTACTACTTTTAAACTGTTAAATCCTTAGAACAAATCATTTATCATCATGTCATCCCTTCTGGATTTTCTTGAAATATCTTTTCCTTAAACAGCATTTCCAATGATGAACATTTCATTAAGCAATTCCTAAACCTAATAACTGCCCCTAAGTATGGGAATTAGATGCTGACATTTGTAATAACTCATTGATTTTAAATAGATATTTCGACAAAATTTATTAGTGATAGCCCAAATTGGCATGCTAATACTGAACCTTTGTGCCTTAGTCCTGAACCTTTGCATGCTTAGAATTACCCTTAAGGGGCATTTCCTGAGTCTTTGCACCTATATATTGAGGACTTGTATGCTCGGACCTCTCCCTCATAAGCTCGGATTAAAACTTGCATGCCTGAAATCACCCTTTAATGGTCATTTCCTGAGTCTTTGAATGCTCTCATCAAACCTCTGTTAGCTCTCATCAAACCTTTGTTAGCTCTCATCAAACCTTTGTTTGCTATCGTCAAACCATTGTTAGCTAACGTCAAACCATTGATTGATATCGTCAAACCTTTGATTGCTTGTCAATGAATTTGTCTGCTCTTTCAATTCTAAAAATAAACTTGTTTCAAAACGTATATTCATTCATTAAAAATCTAACCAACTTATAAAATATTCTATAGAGAAAACGGATTATTAAACCATTTTATTCAAAATCCAGAAATAACAAGCATAACTATGATATAGATTAATAAGACAAATATCTTGAAATGGGTTAAAAACAGTTGAATCTCAATTGCAGTAACAGCGAAATTGACATAAAAGAACTTCATGTACTAAAGAATACAATTGAACAATCAA
>CANCKV010000188.1 GCA_947378615.1 Chitinophagaceae bacterium
CCACTAACCACTAACCACTAACCACTAACCACTAACCACTAACCACTAACCACTAACCGCTATTTCAGATATTTTAAAATATCATCACTATCAGGTTCTGTTTTGCTTGGGAAATAGGCAAGTAATTTCCCATTCTCATCCATTAAAAACTTATTGAAGTTCCATCCTATTGTGGCTTCTAATACCCCATTCTTTTCTTTGGAAGTTAACCACTGATAAATCGGAGCTACATCAATTCCCTTTACACTAATCTTGCTTGCCATCGGAAAAGTTACTCCAAAACGGGCTTTACAAAATTGAACTATCTCAGGGTCTGTACCAGGTTCTTGAGAACCAAAGTTGTTAGCAGGAAATCCTACAATAACTAATTTATCCTTATGTGATTCATAAAGTTTCTCCAAACCAGCATATTGCCTAGTATATCCACACTGAGATGCTACATTGACAACTAATATTTTCTTTCCTTTAAATTTAGAAAAATCAATGATACCTCCATCAATACTTTTGACTTTAAACTGATGAATGGAGTTAATTGGAATAACAGTAAAGGCACTCAAGATGCCAATTGCAATAAAAGAAAGAAGTTTTTTCATGTTGTTTTATTTTACTATTTACATTCCTAACATAATTTGCGAAGGAAAGTTTTAATAGCTGTAGAGAGTGTCAAAATAATTATCGTATAAAATGAAGGTAAAAACTATAATGATGATTTGCACTTTACCTAAAGCCTCACACCTTATGCCTCCATCCTAACACCTAATTTTTTTAATCCTTTCTTTGATAACATCCTAAGTCAGGAGGTGTATTTGTAGGTCGAGAATGTCCTTCCATATCAATCAGTACCTGTGATGTTCCACCTGCTTTAAGGCAAGGAGAAGTAGCAGAAAGTTTAAAATTATAGTAGTTTGTTCCATTATTAACACTATCAAAAGCCGGTTCAAAGGTGGTTCTACAAAAATTATTGACAGTCGCAGGAGGATTGATAGCTTTCTTTACCTTATAAAATACATTATTAAACGATACGTTAAATGTAGCAGATGTGCTTTTAGATAACACTACTTCATTGTCAACTAAGCCACTATAGCCATATAAAATACTATTATTAACCGTACAATTCAACGGATTGGTAATGCCATACGAATCTGAATTTGATGCAGAAAATACCCCATTCTTGTGCGATATATATATATTATCATAGCTAACAATGGTACATTGATCAAAACTATAAGTACCACCACCCGTAAGCGATACATTATTACCACAATTGCTAATCAAGCAGTTCGTCGCAGCAATAGTTGAATTATTTCCACCAATGGCAACATCGTAAATATTATTCAGAATACATTGATTTAGAATGAGTTTTGGTTTCCCATTTATTGATGGGGATAAAACTGAAACGCCTTCATATCCATTGCTGATAGTGCAATATTCCAAAATGTTATTGATACTACTATCATTGAAATAAATTCCCGGCCATGCGCCAGGATAAGAATTGTAGGGAACATCAAGGCGGTCACTTAAAAAATTGATTCTCCCTAAAGTAGTATCTCCGAGTGCTTGAAGTGTGCCATTTACAATGATTGGTGCATTAGCATTTACATAGATTTTTGTACCCTTTTGAATCGTAAGTTTAGCACCTGAATTTACCGTAACACCCCCTAGAATGACAATTGGTAATTTGTTATTCCAAGTAGTATCCTTAGTAATCTTTGTATTTTTAAGAAAATAAGCATTCTGTCCATAGGCGGCTAATTGCATATAAAATATGTTGCCGTTATAGCTAATCTGAATGCTATCCCTTTCCACAAATGGCTTAAGGGAATCATTTGGATTGATACTAACAGTCACAAAGCCATAAAGGCTGTCATTTGCCGCAATCTCAATATTCGAAAAAGAGGTTCCAGAAGTACCGTCAAGGTTGAGCTTGAAATAGGAAGAATTACCCCCCATAAGTTTGACATTCGACAACAATAACTTTTGATTATTGGTATTAAATACTTTAAAATATCCAGTAATTGAACCTGTTGTAGTAAATACGGTATCGAAAAATAAAGTATCTGAAGAGATGCTTAAGGACGCACTCTTACTCGTGATAAAGCTATCCTTTTTACAAGAGGGCAGTGTGACAACAAATATTACTGCGAAAAGAAGGAATAATATAATTTTCATGTGGTAAAAATAAGTGTTGAACCGAATAAATCGTATTGATTGGTAAAAGTCTTTTCAAATCAATAGGATTTAACACTTAGATGAGAAAATATCAGCACCATTTTGACTAAAAAAACACACTCTACAATTACTGCAAATCTGTATTGACTGAAATCCCAATTGTCTAAATAACTAAAAAGCCTCCAATGCAAACGCATTGATGGCTTTTTAAAATTAGGTATTTAGCAATCAATTAATTATTCTGATTTACAGAAGTAATTGTTGTTTAAAACTTAATTTCTTCTTCATTCTCATCAAAGAATCTGAATTCAACTAAGTGGTAACTATTATTTTCTTTAATTTTCAGTTTTGTCTTATAAGTGCGTTTCCATTTCCTTCCAATCGAATTAAAAATTCCCTTTGTAAGATGTGAATAAACTATTGGATGCACAAAAAGTGTGAGGTGTTTGTGAGAATGACTGACCAAATAATTCAACCTCTTTTCAATCTCATCCTCCAATAATAGACTAGCAGTTATTTTGCCTGTACCATGACAAACGGGACATTCTTCTGAAGTATTAATATTCATTTCAGGCTTCATCCTTTGTCGAGTTATCTGCAACAAACCAAACTTTGAAATCGGCAGAAACGCATGTTTAGCCCTGTCACCCTCCATGAATCCTTCCATTGCCTCAGATAACTTACGCTTATTATCTGGAAGTTTCATGTCGATAAAATCAACCACGATGATTCCTCCAATATCACGAAGCCTTAATTGGCGCGCAATTTCTTCGGCAGCTTCAAGATTAGTCTGTAACGCATTTTCTTCTTGACTATTGCTAACACTTTTGTATCCACTATTCACGTCTATGACATGCAAAGCTTCGGTGTGTTCAATAACCAAATAAGCGCCACTAGGAAGATTGACCGTTTTTCCAAAGGCACTCTTTACCTGTTTTGTAACATTATATGTATCAAAAAGTGAAGTACTGTTGGAATAGAAACTAACAATATCTGATTTCTCAGGAGCAATTCTTTGCAAATAGCTCTTTATGTCGGTATAAGTATTTTTGTCATTTACGACAATCTTATTGAAATCTGCACTTAATAAATCTCGAAGAATACTAGTAGCCTTGTTTTGTTCACTCAATATCTTGATCGGAGCCTCAGCACCTTTCAAGCTAATCTGAATTGATTTCCAAGTCTCAACAAGCGATAATAAATCCTGATGAAGTTCTGAAGAGCTCTTTCCTTCTGCAGCAGTCCTAACAATTACACCAAATCCTTTTGGCTTGATAGCCTCAACAATTTTGTGTAAACGCTTACGTTCTTCTCCTGAATGAATTTTCTTGGAAACAGCAACTACTTCATTAAATGGAGTAATCACCACAAACCGTCCCGGCAAACTGATCTCACAACTAAGTCTCGGACCTTTTGCTGCAATTGGTTCTTTCAATATCTGAACCAATACATTTGGTTTGCCATTCAGTACTTCATTAATCTTACCTGTTTTTACTATTTCAGGTTCGATATTAAAAGTTGAAATGTCAAAACCATACTCTCCCTTGTCCGCAATAGCCATTTGAGTAAACTTCAAAAGCGAACGGGCATAAGGAGACAAGTCAGTGTAATGTAGAAAGGCATCTTTTTCAAACCCAACATCTACAAAGGCGGCATTAAGACCTGGAATTAATTTCTTCACCTTTCCCAAATACAAATCCCCCACAGCAAAGCTAGCATTCGTATTTTCCGTATGCAACTCAACTAGCTTCTTTTCTTCCAATAAGGCTATCTCTACACCTGTAGGTGTAGAATTTATTATTAATTCTTTGTTCACAAAATTCGCAACTTTATATAAAACAACAAAATCATCCTTTTTGGGGATGTATTAAAAAATCCAACATCAGTTATCTTGCCACCATTCAGTTAAAAAAAGGGGATGTGAAAGGTAAAGTTGCTGTAATTGTTGGAGGCATTAAATGGCAACAAGAAAAATGATGTAAATGCTTCAAGCATCTGATTATCATATCAGTACTTGAAGCATTTATTAAAAAGTAAATAACTACCTATTTCTTTTTATGACGGTTCTTTCTTAAACGTTTCTTTCTTTTGTGCGTCGCTATTTTATGACGTTTTCTCTTCTTACCACAAGGCATATCCTGTTGATTTATTTGTTAAAAAATGAATGTTAATATATAATATAACCTTTCAGTTATTGTTTTAATAAATTTATTCTGTCATCTAATTCCTTAACGGCATTTTCGTTTTTGACTTTACCTTTAACGATTGTGTACCACTTAATTGCATTTTCCTTATCCCCTTTCATATCATAACACTCGGCTAAATGCAATTTCATCTCGATGTTTTTAGGGTCTGCATCGGCTATTAATTTAAAACGCTCAATAGCCTTGTCATATTGCCCACTTTTCTTTCCTCCCAAAGCAAGAACATACTGTGCATACATATTTTTAGGATTTTTCTCTGTAATTGCACGTACAGGTAAAATTCCTTGCATTGGATTGTCTGAAATATTACCTAAAATATAACAGGCTCCTAAACCAATTTTGCTACTATCGTTGTTAGGATTCATCTGCAAAGCCTGCTCAAAAAGAGTTTTGGCAGACGATGCTAACCAATTTCCCATTGCAGGATTTCCCTCCACCAATAACCTATCTACAAATTGTTGGGCGGCAAATGTGAGGTTTTTTTCTGAACTTTCCAACTTTGCTGCTTCACCATTATAATATGCATAGGGTTCAAAGAGGTGTACACTATCTTTCCAAAAGGAGGCAAGCTGTTGAAATGCATGTAACTTTTGCTCTTTTACATCTCCTCTAGTCACACTATTCTCCATACTCAATACTCTTTGTGCTTGTGCAGGAGTCAATCTTTGCTTAGCCTTTACTAGCAAATCACTAAATTGGATACTTTGCTTTGCTCCTTCAGCTGCAGGCATTTTAGGCATCTCTTTTTTAGTAGGAATTGTATTTCCAAATAAGAATAACCCAATTACAATTGTTAACCCGGAAAGGGCTAATATAATTTGCTGACGATTCACTAATAAATTTTAGGCGGCGAAAGTAGCTTATTTAAGCGGTTTTTTACACTTGGTTTTTACATCCTTAGAAAATTCTTTACCAGGCTTGAATCCTGCAATGTACTGAGCAGGAATCGGGAAAGCTACATTACCTCTTTTGATATTTCTACCAATCTTGGCTTTTCTAAATTTGGGATAGAATGTGCCAAATCCTCTCAAGAAAATACCTTCTCCTTCTACAACAGTCGTTTTTATTTCACTAAAAAACGCTTCAATTGTTATCAATACATCTACTTTAGGTATTCCTGTCTTATCTGCAATAATTGATACTAAATCTGCTTTCCTCATAATATTTACTTAATCTTTGTATTGAAAAAATGTTAATTAATTCTTTGTTTTAAGAATTATTCACAAACCTAAGATATTTTTTCATATTAACCATTGATTTACAAATAGTTTGCAGATTTTTCCACTGACTAAATGATTAAAGTAATCATAATAAGTGTTCATCGTAATGGTTGTGGTTTCTAATCATTAATTTTTCGCAAACTAATTTAAGTTGAATATTGAATAGGAAACATAAAATCCTTCATTTAAAAATTTGGATTAATCTTTCGAATCTAACCGGATTCCATTTCGTCAATAAATTGCAAATATTATTCAAGCTTATATTAGTTGTAATAAACTAACTACTTTCAATTTTATGGCTAAATAAGATGAATAGCTCTGAAGAAAAATAATAATTTAATTTTTTACCTTTTAATGATTAAATATAAACCTGCCTTATTGACTTTTCTTTGTGTAGTTGCTTATTTATTAGCTTTTGCACAGCAAGAGAATGATAATGTCGTTACCACTAGATTATTATCTATTAAAGACGGGCTCCCCTCAAGGGATGTAAAATGCATGGTTCAGGATAAGGAAGGATACATTTGGGTTGGTACAGAAAAAGGGTTGACAAGATATGATGGTCATACTTTTAAACTCTACAATCATAAAAGCTTTGGCTTACGTTGCGATTCTATAGAAAAATTGGCCATAGATAATCAAAATAATTTGATTATTCAATACCCTAAAAGCTTGAATCCATCACTTAGTTTTGAGGTATTGGACTTAAACACTAATAAATTACAATCTTTAAATACAATCTTCAAATCTACTCCTCTTGATTTAAGTCACCTATGCTTGATTGCAAACGATGAAACGGGAAATCTTAATATACTAACAGCTAAGCCCTATTGTTGGTACACATATAACAGTTCAAAAGGACTCGTAAAGCAGTTTCAATTTGATGGGTTAATTGATGGTTTAGCTGCCATTGAATCTGATTATTTATCTATTTACTACGGGAGTCATTTTACAGGTTCTTCTGCTTTTATTTCTATCCATTCCCTAGCAAATACTTTTCCTAGTTTTGAACA
>CANCKV010000189.1 GCA_947378615.1 Chitinophagaceae bacterium
TATCGCTATTGGTATCAACCAAGAAAATACAATCACTACCCGTTTGAAGAATGACTTGAATTGCGATACATATTTTTTCTCTACAGAAAAAAGAAAAGATAGTAGTAAGGAAACTATAGAGCCACAGGCAGGAAAGAAACAATTAGATAGTATCGGAAATATGGAAGCAGCCAAACAATTGATTGATGCGATTTCTCAAAAAGGTTATGATGTAATTGTAGAAGGTATTCATAATTATAGCCGACGTCCTGCCAATAATTTCGGCATCAATCAGGCGAGTATTTATCTAATGAATCAGTTACAACAACAAACTAATTCTGTTTCCTTATTCTTTGGTAATCCTTACGCCATCAAGTTTGCATGCAATGCCCCTAATTTGATTGCCTGTTATGAAGATGATATGATTATACAAAACGTATCTGCAGATATTATTGAAGGGAAATTAGTGGCAAAAGGAACATTGCCCGTAACGGTTTGTGAGGGGTTGAAATTTAATAGTGATTTTAAATGATTTAAGATGATTAAAATGAAGTCTAATCATTGAAAATTTGATTTAAAACCTGAAATAGGTCTTTACAAATTGTCAGGGTTTGAAGTTTAGGACTTACCTTTTAATTGTGTAAACGGTATTTTTCGCTGTAATTGACGTATAACCGTTTGGTTATGACCCAAACCCGTTTTGTTTTGATTCTTTGCTGTTTTGTTTTGGGTCGTTTATGACTTGTTTTAATTCTTTGCTGTTTTGTTTTGGGTTGTTTATGACTTGTTTTGAGCATTTGCTTTTTGTTTTGAATCATTGCTGATTTGTTTTTGGTCATTGCTGATTTGTTTTTGGTCATTGCTGATTTATTTTGAGTCATATCCGTTTTGTTTTGAGCCATTACAGTATTGTTTTGAAAGTTTAAAGACCTTTAATGCGGCTTTTAATACCATTTTTGATGCGTTATAGACCATTTATGAGCCAAAAAAGACCATTAAACTTTCAATAATGGTCTTAAAAGGAAATGTTTCTAACAACTTAATGATAAAAATATTTTCTTTTTCAAAAAATATTCAATCCTAACAGAATAATCTGTCACCCTTGTTATTTGGTTTTCAGCATTAAAGGACAAGAAATAATGTTTTTTCACACATATTATGATAAGTTCAAGGTCTCTCAGAATAAAAAATTCATACTAGTGATGCAACCTTTTATATTTGCGGACTAAAAACAGGAAATGCTATTTAAAAGCAGTTTGTTTTTGCAATTATGCAATCATTTTATCAATAATACATTTTAATTAGGAAGGCATGTTCAATTCGTTAAGTGAGAAATTAGAATCAGCATTTAAAAATATAAAGGGTCAGGGGAGAATCAATGACCTGAATGTTGCTAATACCATCAAGGATATCCGTCGTGCATTAATTGATGCGGATGTAAACTTCAAGATAGCTAAAGAATTTACCGATAGGGTAAAGGATAAAGCCGCAGGTGCGAAGGTAATTAACTCAATCAGTCCCGGACAGTTGATGGTAAAGATTGTAAAGGATGAGTTGACTGAGTTAATGGGAGGCAAAGAGGCACAATTCAATATTACTGGCAATCCTGCCGTGATTTTAATTGCAGGACTACAAGGTAGTGGTAAAACGACCTTCACAGGGAAATTGGCACATTATCTTAAAACCAAGAAGGGCAAGAGTCCTTTGTTAGTGGCTGCGGATGTATATCGTCCTGCAGCTATTGACCAATTAACTGTATTAGCAGGGCAAATAGGTGTTGATATTTATGCTGAAAGAGAAAATACTGACCCTGTTTCTATAGCCTTGAATGCAATTGCGGAAGCTAAGGCGAAGAATAAGAATGTGGTCATCATAGATACTGCGGGTCGTTTGGCTGTGGATGAGATGATGATGAATGAGGTGGCAAACATCAAGGCTGCTATTAAGCCGACGGAGATATTATTTGTGGTGGATTCTATGACGGGTCAGGATGCTGTCAATACAGCGAAAGCATTTAATGACCGCCTCGATTTTAGTGGTGTTGTCCTGACCAAATTGGATGGTGATACGAGGGGTGGTGCTGCATTGACCATCAAATACACGGTGAATAAGCCTATTAAGTTCATGAGTAATGGGGAAAAGATGGAGACTCTCGACATCTTTTATCCTGAACGTATGGCACAGCGTATCTTGGGAATGGGAGATATCACGAGTCTAGTTGAAAAGGCGCAGGAACAATATGATGAGGTACAGGCGAAGCGACTAGAATCTAAAATACGCAAGAATCAATTTGATTTTCAAGACTTCTTAGACCAAATACAACAGATTAAAAAGATGGGAAATATCAAAGATTTGATGGGACTCATTCCTGGAATGGGAAAATTGGTAAAAGATATTGATATTAATAACGATACTTTCAAGGATTTTGAGAATATTATCCGCAGTATGACCCCACAAGAAAGGGCGAATCCTGATTTATTGAATCCAAGCAGAAAGGCGAGGATTGCGAAGGGTTGTGGTAAAGACATTGCTCAGGTAAATGCCTTTATCAAGCAATTTGAGCAAATGAAACAGATGATGGGTGCTATGACAAAATCGGGAGGACAATTTCCTGGAATGGGTGGAATGGGTATGCCTAATTTTAGAAGATAAATCTATTTTATTAAAACAAAACACCCCGAAATCAATTAAGATTTCGGGGTGTTTTGTTTTTGCCTCTAGTGATGTAATTTAGTTTTATTTGTTGATGAAAGGATAGTTATGTTTAACTTGTATAGGCTGAATTTTAAAAACAGGGTTATTTGATAGTTGTCTTTTTACAAGAGAACTCGAATAAAAGACAATAGCATTTCTGCTATCGTCTTGATTATTGTTTTGTGTTTGCTTTTTATAGGAAAGGCGGTCTATCAGCTGAGTCAACCGCCTTTATGGTGCTTGATTTAATTGAATTTAAATATACGAAAACGTATATATAACCTGCTTGATGATGGCACAAAACTAGAGGGAAGTTGTTGAATGGGCAATCGGTGAAAACACTGAATCTTATATCCGTTAATATACGGATACGCTTGTAGTTTTTGAAGAATTCAAATAGAAATGAGCTTAAAACTTAATGAAAAGACAAAATAATATTAAGCACAATCGATTTATTTAAAAAAATAATTCCTAAAAATATGGTTCGTAAACAGAAAATTATACTTTTGTTTTTTTATACTAAACCGGCTCTATGGAATTTGGACGCATTTCCGAGAGGAAACTAAACACAATCAATTACAAGTTGCCACAAGATTCTCCTTTGAATAAGGGTGTTCTTTCTGGAGTGAGAGTTGCATCCCCAAAAGTTTATATTGGGTGTTCAAAATGGGGAAGAAGTGAATGGGTAGGAAAGATTTTTCCAAGAAGGACTGCAGAAAGAGGGTTTCTTGAAAACTATGCAAAAAATTACAATGGCATTGAGCTAGACGCTACACATTACAAGATGTATAGTACAAAAAGTATTGGCAAATGGGCTGATAAAACGTATGGAAACGATTTTAAGTATTGTCCAAAAATGTATCAGGAGGTAACTCATAGTGGTAGTCTTACTGGAAAGCGCCATATTATCGAGGAATTTTTAGCAGGAGTTGCCGTATTAAGAGAACAATTAGGGCCTATCTTTATACAATTAGGAGATAATTTTAGTCCTCACAGGAAAAATGAGTTATTTCATTTTTTAAAGTCATTACCCACACATTTACAGTTTTTCTTAGAAGTACGTCACGAAGATTGGTTTAAAAATGTGGAGATTCATGCAGAACTATTTAGTTTTTTGACCGACCATAAAATCGGGGCTGTCATTACAGACACTTATACACGTAGAGATTGTGCGCACATGCAATTAACGATACCTAAAGTATTTATTCGATTTGTTGCGCATAGTTTGCATACTTCAGATTATGAGCGAATTGATGAGTGGGTTACTCGAATCAAGGGGTGGCTAAATAATGGAATTGAAGAGATTTACTTTTTTATGCATCTAGAGAATGAAGCTTATTTCCCTGAGTTATCTACCTACATGATAGAAAAAGTAAATATAGATTGTGATTTAGATTTGAAAGTACCTGAATTTGTGAAAAAGAAGTTTTCTTTTTTCTAACATTTTTGCTTTTAAATAAATATAAATTATCAAAATGTGGCTTTGCCAAGAATCGAACTTGGATCTGGAGCTTCGGAAACTCTTATACTATCCATTGTACTACAAAGCCTTAGCTGCAAAAATAGCAGAAACCCCTATTGCTTTGGCATAATAAAAAAAATAGATGGAAATATTATCAATGAATAATTGACTGAAGTTGAATCTTATATTCTGATACCAAAGAACAAATATCAAAAAAGAGGATATTTACTTTTTTTTTCACTGCATTAAAAAGTTCATTTAAGGCAGCGGATAGAAAGATACTTAAAGGAACGCTACTCATTATCTTAATGTCTTCCTTTATTGAACTGTTATTATCTAAGAATCGAAGTATAGATGTAGCTTTTTGTTTTGAAAACAACTGTTGAAAAATGTCTTTTCCCGTCATTCTGTTGTTATACAATACATTAAGTAGTGTAGAGTCGAATAAATTGAACCTCTTTTCAAAAAACCGTGTCTTTATTTGTGGAAATTTATTATGAACCAAAGATTCTGTGATTAAATAGGTGTTTTTCTGTATGAACTGAAAAGTAAATCCACTTGAACCTTTAGTCCATCCCGCTGCGGTACCCATATTAATCACATTTCCTTCCTGTTTTTTAAACCGATGATTCGTCATTGGAATAACTCCATATTCTGTTTCTAAAATTGAGTATTCATTAATTCCTAATTGGTTTTTTAAGTACTGCTTTAGCAAATCGTCATATTTCTCTTGAGGAATTAATTCTTTATTGAAAAAAGTATATTCTACTAATGCTTTAGTGGGTGACAATGGCAAAACGTAAACAAATGCGCAGCCATCCTTTTGATCTACCCTAAAGTCCATGAAAGTCGCTTTCTTGTTATCAAAGAGGGGTTCTTTTGTTTCAATCACCCATCCTTTAAAATGTTGTAGCAATTTATAACAAGTATCTAGTTCAAATGCCTTTTGTTCTTGTTCGAAGACGATACTGTTAAAAACATATTGTCCGTAATAAGTGATATTATTAGCTTTTGCAAATGCTAGTCCATTTTCATTACCGACAGCAGTAACATCTGCTTGTAACCATTTTATTTTTGATTTCTTTAAGGAACGACTTTTAGCATAATTATACAAATCTATGCTGCGAATCATTTTATATTTAAAGGGTGCTATGTCAAGTGTAAGGGTTTCAGTGTCCGTATGAAATATAAGTTCTTCCCAAAAATGATGCACTAGATTTTCTAGAAAGCCAATTTCTTTCTCCCAAAAACACCATGTCTTATCATTTTTTTCTTTTAAAGAATTATCAATCAATAAAATGCTTTTATCCCTGAGATTAGGCTCTTGCAGTATATGTAATAACAGGCTTAGTCCTGCGCAACCTGTACCAGTAATTATATAGTCGAAATGATTGTCAGTCTGTATCAATTGCATATTTTACAGATGTTCTCCGCAATGTTTTTTGAGTATAAAGTAAATCGGGCGTGAAGATATTATGAACAATTATTATGAACATATAATATGTCGGGTAAATCAAGAAAATTAAGCGAAAATTAATAATATTCAATACAATTGTATTCAGATGATATCTATTAATGTTATTCTATCTTTTTTCATCCTGCCTAACCTTTTCCCAATATTTTCTTGCTACCAATAACATCCCAAAACTTTCGCCATCCTCCTTATTGATATGTTTGTGATGCATTTTATGTGCCCATCTAATCACTTTGATATATTTATTATTGCTTCTACTAAACCATTTGAAACGTTGATGAATAATCACTTCATGTACCAAAAAATAAGCAAAGCCATACATCGCAATACCCGCACCAATACTTACAGAAATATAGTTTTGTTGCATTAATCCTAGCATGATACAAAGCCAACTAGGAATGGCAAAAATGAGAAAGAAGGCATCATTCTTTTCAAAAAAGCCTTTCCCTTTTTGATGATGATCTTCATGTAAATACCACAAAAAGCCATGCATCACATACTTGTGTGTGAGCCAAGTTATACCTTCCATTAATGCAAAAACTGCTAAAGTGATAATAATATAAATCATCGTGGTAAATAGATTTGTAGAGAAATGAAAAATAGATATTGGATAATCAACAGATGCACAGCAAATAAGTTCCCTTTATAAAAGTTTAATTTTTTGAAGATATACAACAGTATTCCACTGATTGCAAACCAACAAACGAAGTTGTACATTGGAACTGTATCATTTTTCCAATGCCAATAATTGAGTTTGCCTGCTACTGATTCTATATTATAATCAAACATTGTAGCAATCATTGCGCCATCAATTACAAATGAAACTGTTGTAATCCAAGGCTTGATTCTGACACCTTGTATTTCATATTTCTCTTCAATCCATTCACTAAATTTCGTAATAATTGTACCCGAACAATACACCACTACAAACCAATTGATGCCTATCAGAAAGGGAACCCCATTCAATTTCTTTCCTAAAACATTTC
>CANCKV010000190.1 GCA_947378615.1 Chitinophagaceae bacterium
TTCTATTGATTTAGAAATATTGTCAAGTTGAATATTAAAATGTAATATTGAAAAGTCTTGAAATACACATAATATCTTCACTGTCAGACAGATAAATTTCATTGTCACGTATAAGAACTTGCTTGTACCAGACATGAACATTAATGTCACTGATAATATCTTATTAGTCTGATATATAAAAATCATTGTCACTGATAATATCTTATTCGGCGGACAGATAAATTTCATTGTCATCTATTAGAATTTGCATGTATCATACATGATCTTAAATGTCACTGATAATATCTTATTAGTCAGATATATAAATTTCATTTTATCGAATAGGAAATTTCTTGTATCTGACATGATATAAGCTGAATAATTATTGAATCACGATTTATAAAAACAATGCGAAAAGTATTTAGAAAATTGTAATTGAGGAATAAACAACAGGGACTTATTAAAAAAATATCCACAGTTATCAGAAATGATTCTATTAACATTAATTGTCATTATTTTGATTATTTTTTATTGTTTGTTTTCAATTTCAGTGATTA
This sequence comes from Chitinophagaceae bacterium, assembly GCA_947378615.1. Classification (GTDB taxonomy): domain Bacteria; phylum Bacteroidota; class Bacteroidia; order Chitinophagales; family Chitinophagaceae; genus Parasediminibacterium. The sequence goes on from CANCKV010000190.1 coordinate 537, forward strand.
GTATTTAGTAATAACGTATTTATAATTGAAAGGCCTTAAAGCAGCGATGTTTTAAGGCCTTTTAGTTTTCTAAAAATATAAAATTCCATTTTCAAATTGAGTTATAGCAATGAATCAGAGTATTGCAAGTAGATCGTTCTTTTTAAATTAAAATTTATTTTGAAAGAACGATTGTTCTTTGTTGTATAAACAATCGTTCTTTACCTAGATGTATTTCTTTTCAAGGAATGTGTTAAAAAATAGAGAGTATAACTTACAACTTATGACTTATAACTTAATACTTACAACTTTCTAATCAAACTCATATCCAATATCCTTTCGATAATTAATCCCTTCAAATTGAATATCCTTTAATAAAAGTACAGATTGATTCACAGCTTCACCAATCGAATTCCCTTTCGTAGTAATAGTAAGTACACGACCTCCATTTGTAACCATTTGGCCATCAACATCCTTAGTACCAGCATGAAAAAGGAGTGAATTTGGAGGCAATTTATTTTCTGTACCAACAATCGGAATATTCTTCTTGTAATCTCCAGGATATCCTCCACTTACAGCAACAACTGTTGCAAAATAATCATCTGAAAAGTTGATATTAGCATCTTCCAAAGTACCGTTATCCATTGCAGCAAAAAGACTCAACAAATCTGTATCCAATCTAGGTAAAATGACTTCTGTTTCGGGATCTCCCAAACGACAATTATATTCAATCACTTCAGGTTCTCCACAAACATTCATTAACCCAAAGAAGATAAAACCATTATAAACTAATCCTTCCTTTTCCAATCCATTGACCGTAGGTGCTATAATCCTTTCCTCAACCTTCTGCATAAATAGGTCATCCATAAAGGGAACAGGTGTAACACATCCCATTCCACCCGTGTTCAATCCTGTATCCCCCTCCCCTATTCTTTTATAGTCCTTCGCATGTCCTATCACTTGGTAATCATGCCCATTTGTCAATACAAAAACACTCACTTCTATGCCTTTCAAGAATTCCTCAATCACCACTTTGGCACTCGCTTTTCCAAATTGACGATTAATAATCATTTCCTCAAAAACTTTCAATGCATCGTCATGAGTTTCGCTGATGACAACACCCTTACCTGCAGCAAGTCCATCAGCCTTCAATACTATTGGTAAAGAATGTTGTTTAATATAAGCGATTCCTTCTTCAAAATTTTCTTGTGTAAATTCTGCATAAGCAGCAGTAGGGATACCATAACGTTGCATAAATTTCTTAGAGAATGCCTTACTTCCTTCTAGTTGTGCAGCTTCTTTCGAAGGCCCTACAACAAACCCTTTCCAACCATTTTCTGTTTTAGCTTTCTCCATGTAATCATAAATGCCATTTACCAAAGGTTCTTCAGGCCCTACAACTAAAACATCAATTTTATTATTAATTGAAAAAGCTTTAATAGCACCAAAGTCATTTACCCCCATTTCTACAATCTGACCAATCTGAGCAATACCAGGATTGCCGGGAGCTATATAAAGTTGATTACAATGATGACTTTGATTGATTTTCCATGCTAATGCGTGTTCACGACCACCACTTCCAAGTATTAAAACATTCATAATGTTGAGTTTCATTTTAGGGTGCGAATGTACGAGTATATTGATAATTGATTAAATCCTTCAAAATTACCCACCTGTTAAGAGTTTCACCCCCTTATTGGGTTTCTCAGTCAGAGAAAAGTTTTTTCTACTACATTAGTATCAGAACTATAAATTTGTAGAAACAATAACTTTTATCATCTCAACTCCACAACGTTATATTGCTCATCTTGACCTCGATAGTTTCTTTGTAAGTGTCGAGGTTTTGAATAATCCTTCCTTAAAGGGAAAACCTGTTATAGTAGGAGGTAGTAAAGATAGAGGGGTAGTAAGTACCTGTAGTTATGAAGCGAGAAAGTTTGGTGTTCATAGTGCAATGCCAATGAAAAAGGCCATGGAACTTTGTCCTGATGCTCAAATTGTTAGAGGGACAAGAGGGGAATATAGTCGATTCTCGAGGTGGGTAACAGATATCATTGCAGCAAAAGCACCATTATTTGAAAAAGCTAGTATCGATGAATTTTACATCGACTTAACTGGAATGGACAAATATTTCAATCCTTATCAGTGGACAATTGATTTGCGTGAAGAAATTATTGACAAGACACAACTCCCTATTTCGTTTGGGCTTGCTACGAACAAGATGATTGCCAAAATTGCGACTGACATGGCAAAGCCAAATGGATATATTTTTGTTCAACCCGGTATGGAACAAGCTTTCCTAGCACCTTTAGCAGTAAATAAAATATCAGGAGTTGGAGAACATACCTACAAAAAATTACAGTCAATAGGTATCAACCTCATCGGCGATATTTTGAAATATCCAATAGAATTTCTGGAGAAAAAATTAGGAAAGTGGGGACTTGAACTGCATAAAAAGGCTCTAGGCATCAGTCATGGAACCGTTTATAATTATCATGAAGCCAAATCAATTTCTACAGAAAATACCTTTGAGGAAAATACAAAGGACAAGGACTTTCTTTTGAAAGAACTTGTACGAATGACCGAGAAAGTAGCCTATGAATTGAGAAAAGAGGAGAAACTCACCGGATGTATTTCTGTGAAAATTCGCTATTCCGATTTTGAAACTACTTCCAAACAAGCTACTGTAAATTATACTTTTAGTGATGATGAACTAATTCCAGACATGATGCAATTATTCAATCTATTGTACAAAAAAGAAAAGGCAGTCAGATTGTTAGGGGTACGGTTAAGCGAATTAACCAATCATGCTTTACAAGGAAACCTCTTTGACAATCCTGAAAAAAAGGCTAACCTTTATAAAGCGATTGATGATGTCAAAAACAAATATGGAAAAAGTTCAATACAAAAAGCAAGAACTGTTAAAATAATTCCAACTGAACCCAAATCATAAATCACTTAATTTCTCTAAAAACAAGGCTAATCCCTTTCTTTTATTTTCAGTTAACTGATAACTCACGTTTTTACGAAAATATTTTTCCAAATCATATAAGGAATAATCTAAGTCGTCTATTAAATGTTCAATATTCTGTAAGCCTAAGTAATTAGCCTTATTAAATTCTGCAATAAATTCGTTTGGCAGCTCCTTATTTGCAACCCAAGCAGCGAATACAAATGGCAAACCTGTATGCGCAATCCATGCCTCAGCAAGGTCATAGCAATATGTTGATTTTTTCCTTTGTTCAAAAGCCCTGTCACCAATGACAACACCTGCAGAAGTTCCTTTAATTAATTGTTGATAGCCAGGATTTGCATCTTCGATAATCACTTCTTTTTTCCAATATTCCTTGACTAGTATCTTAAATAGATTGATAGATGTTTTACTTTGATAATCAAGATATACCTTTTCAATTTCTTCAATTGGAACATCACTAAACAAGCAAACAGAGGCTACCTCCTGTTCCGCACCTATACAAAAATCTGTCACTACATAAGATTCCTTTAGTAATGGAATAACAGCCACAGGAACTAATCCGATGTCAATTGTATCTGCTATCAACATAGTTGCAATTGATGAAGGATAATCTTCTATCAATTCAATTTTATTTAAAACATTACTACGGTTAATACCATACAAAAGGGGTTTTGTGTTCAAATAACTAACTGCCCCAACCTTTATTTTCTTCAAATCCTGTGTCATTTAGCTGCAAATAAAAGATTTTTATTGGGCTTCCCCCTCTCAAATTGTACATTCGCAACTTTCCTAACAAAATTTATCTCTTTTACAACTTATATTTCAGCATGGAACTGAACAACCTGACAGCTATTTCACCGATTGATGGACGTTATCGTAAACAAGTAAATCAATTAAGTAACTATTTTTCTGAATTTGCCTTAATAAAATATCGTGTATTTGTTGAGATAGAATATTTCCTTTTCCTTTCTGACAAGAAACTCTTCAAATTAACGCCAAAAGCAAAGCAGAAATTAAAAGATATTGCTATTAATTTCAGTTTGGAGAATGCATCAGAAATTAAGAAAATAGAGGCGATTACTAATCACGATGTAAAGGCTGTCGAATACTTTATCAAGCAGGAATTAGAAAAGATTGGCATCGATAATCTAAAGGAATGGGTTCATTTTGGACTTACTTCTCAGGATATAAACAATACCGCAATTCCACTAAGCTGGAAGAATTGTATGGAATTGGAATACCTACCTTCGATAGTAAATGTTCAACAGGACTTACATAAGTTGGCTACTACTTGGAAATCAATTCCTATTCTCGCCCGCACACATGGTCAACCTGCATCTCCTACAGTACTTGGAAAAGAATTCATGGTTTTTGCTGAGCGTTTGCAAAATCAAATACAACTCTTTTCATATATCCCGTATGCTGCTAAGTTTGGTGGGGCGACAGGTAATTTCAATGCACATCATATAGCCTTTCCCACTAAAAATTGGGTTAATCTTGGAAATGAATTTGTTGACAATCGACTTGGTTTACAAAGAATGCAATTCACCACACAAATAGAACATTATGATAACCTTGCAGCACATTGTGACAATATAAAAAGAATCAATACCATCTTAATCGACTTGTGTAGAGACATTTGGACCTATATAAGTATGGATTATTTCAAACAAAAGACAAAAGAAGGTGAAGTAGGGTCTTCAGCAATGCCACATAAGGTAAATCCGATTGATTTTGAAAATGCGGAAGGAAATCTAGGTATTGCCAATGCTTTACTAGAACATTTTTCTGCAAAACTACCAATTAGCCGTTTGCAAAGAGACTTAACGGATAGTACTGTTTTACGAAACTTAGGCGTTCCTGTTGCGCATACACTTTTGGCAATTAAGAGTTTAGAGAAGGGTTTAGGCAAATTATTATTAAATGAAAGTAAGATGCAGGATGATTTAGACCATAATTGGGCAGTTGTAGCAGAGGCAATTCAGACCATCTTAAGAAGAGAACATTATCCAAACCCTTATGAAGCACTTAAGGGCTTGACAAGAGGAAAGAATTCAATAGATAAAGCTGTTATTCATGGATTTATTGATACACTCAATGTAAGTGAGGAAATAAAAGACGAATTAAGGGTTATCACTCCTTCGAATTACGTTGGAATTGTAGCTGATTATTAATCCACTCGGAAAGAGTGAATTAACTATTCGCTCTTTCTTCAAGTATTTGTTGAGCAATCAAAAGGTCGATAGGTCGAGTGATTTTTAAGTTGTTATAATCACCATCAATTAAATAAATAGGTGTGCCCTGTGATTCAACAACAGTAGCCTCGTCTGTAAAGGATTCTTGGTATTGTTGCTCGAAAGCAGGTAAAAGAATAGAGGAAAGGAATGTTTGCGGTGTCTGTACAATTCTTATATGATTTCTGTCCACAACCACACTTCCTGACTCAGAAGTTATTCTAATACTATCTGTAGCAGCAACAGCAGGAATTGCCGACCCTTTTAAAATTGCTTGTTCATAACATTCCCTAATTAATTTAGACGTTATCAAACATCTAACACCATCATGAACAAAGATGACAGAATCGGCAGATGTAATGGTTTTAAGACCGTTTTTAACGGATTGAAATCGAGACTCCCCCCCTATTACAATTTGTATATTTGTATTTTTAAATTCCTCGGCAATCGTTTCTCCTTGTTCTAAATTATTTTTTGGCAATACAAGTACAATCTTGATTTCTCGGAATGCCTCAATGAAAGCGGAGATAGTATGAAAGATGATTGGTTTGTTATTTAATAATAGAAATTGTTTAGGGATATTTTTTCCCATTCTTAATCCAGAACCACCTGCTACGATAACTGCTATTTTCTTCATAATCTTGCTTAAGTATGCAAACTAAGGGAACTATTTTAAATAAATTTAGAAAGAGTTGATTTTTTTTAATTCAAGGATACTATATTTGCACCCCCAAAGGAAAGATTTCGTAGCTCAGTTGGTAGAGCAGATGACTCTTAATCATCGGGTCCAGAGTTCGAGCCTCTGCGGAATCACCATAATAGTTTCGAAAACTAATTTTT
>CANCKV010000191.1 GCA_947378615.1 Chitinophagaceae bacterium
ATATATAGCACAATATTGCTTGCTTCACCACCGGGATTGACGATGAAATCGTATTTAAGATTTCCTTTGTCAGTATAATAGTGCACATCAATATTTGGATAGATATCCTTATAGGTGACTGCCGTAAAAACCTTACAATTACCCACCCATTTAGTAGAATCATTTCCTAGAATGTAATTATTGTAATTCTCTAAAGGCTTTTCGGGAATTGCAATAGGATTGGGATTAGCGTTCAGAAATTTGACTTCATATACATGCCCTGAAATAGTAAAATCCAAATCTGTAGTTGGAATATTATTGGATTCTGAACTAGAAAGCAGTTTTGTAGGACTCACTAGATTTAAAGGTGTAACCGATTTTGTAGAGTGAGGATGAATTTTTTCGTACAATGCCAATAGGACTGTAGTATCATATTGTAATATACGATACCCACCGTCGGGCTTCAAAACGAAAGCCCCTGTTGTCATCTCCCCCCTAAATTGAATGTTTTTATTCCATTGTCCCTTATTCTCAACAAACTCTAGGTTCTGCTGTGCCTTCAAGCTAGTAAAGAATAACAATGAAAAGAATAATATTAGCGGTTGTTTCAAATTTATTTATTATTTAATGTCATAATATTGATAAAGAAAAGAAATAATTACTACTACAAAGTAGATTTTAACACAAGGAAAACTAGTAAAATACACAAGGAAGACAAAGACATTTTGAAAATAGTTTGAAAAAATAAACCATTGTGTACCTTGTTTTTTCTTCGATTACCTTGTGGTAAAAACCTCTTCACAATGTTGATTAAGAAATTTTACTCCACCCCGTCTTTCCCTTTTGTTTTTGTAAGAAACTTCTCAATGGCAAATTTTCAGCCATACTCAATGTTTCATCCTCTTCCAAAAGCTGTTCCGCTATAGTTTTTGCCTTTTCTAACAATTCCTTATCATTCACAATCGAAACAAGCTTGAAATTTAATGCCCCACTCTGCCTTGTTCCTTCAATATCCCCTGGCCCACGAAGTTCCAAATCCTTTTCTGCAATCTTAAATCCATCGTTAGTTGCACACATGATATTGATACGTTCTCGACCTTCCCTACTCAATTTACTACCCGACAATAGTACACAAAAGCTTTTCTCACTGCCTCTTCCCACCCTGCCTCTTAATTGATGTAATTGTGATAAACCAAATTTCTCGGTACTCTCTATCACCATCACACTTGCATTTGGCACATTTACACCTACTTCTATTACAGTTGTACTCACCATAATGTTGGTTTCGCCTTTGACAAACCGATCCATATTCGTTTGTTTCATCTCGGCAGGTTGTCTTCCATGCACCATGCTGATGAGGTATTTAGGTTCAGGAAAGAAACTTTTTACTTGTTCATATCCCTGCATTAAATCCTCGTAACTCATCTTGTCACTCTCGTCAATCAGTGGATAAACGATATATGCCTGCCTGCCTTTTTCAATTTCGCCACGAATAAACTCCATTACACTCGCTCTTGCCATTTCGTTTCGGTGAACAGTAAGAATAGGCTGCCTTCCGGGAGGTAGTTCGTCCATAATGCTACAATCAAGGTCGCCATAAGCAGTCATCGCAAGTGTACGAGGGATAGGAGTAGCAGTCATTACTAACACATGTGGAGGAACAACCGCCTTTTCCCAAAGCTTTGCCCGTTGTGCTACACCAAAGCGATGCTGTTCGTCAACTACGACTAAGCCAAGATTCTTAAACTGTACCGTATCTTCTATCAAGGCATGAGTACCCACCAAAAAATGAAGTGAACCATCTAGTAAGGCGGCATGAATTTCTCGACGCTTTTTTACTTTAGTAGTGCCAGTTAATAATTCCAATCTAAGAGGTAGTCCCTTTAATAATTCACTCAACCCAGAATAATGTTGTTGAGCCAATATTTCGGTAGGAGCCATCATACAACTCTGAAAGCCATTATCAGCAGCTAATAACATACTCAATAAAGCCACTACTGTTTTTCCACTTCCAACATCCCCTTGCAATAAGCGATTCATCTGATGCCCCCTTGCCGTATCCGTTCTTATTTCTTTCAATACCCTTTTCTGTGCATTCGTCAATTGAAAGGGGAGGTGATTATTATAAAAGTCATTGAAATAGTCACCCACTTTTTCGAATAATAATCCCCTACTTGTCCGATGTCTTTGTAAACGGATAAGATTTAGTCGTACCTGCGCAATAAAAAACTCTTCGAATTTCAATCTATTGAGAGCCCTTTCAAATTCTTCGGGAGAAGGAGGAAAATGTATTTTATAAAATGCTTCATACCTCGCCATCAGACGAAGCTGCTGCAATTGTTTTACAGGAATATTTTCTTCAATATCTTTTGGTTGAATCAAAGAAAAAAGTTGTTTGGTCAAACCTGCTATCTGCCTTCCATTCAACCCACGGGCCTTTAATTTCTCGGTACTTGGATAAACAGGTTCCAATACATTTTTTGCCCCCGCCTGTGCGGCAACATACAACTCCATTTCGGGATGAACAATTTGCGGTCTGTTGTTGAACATCCCCGTTCTGCCATATACCAAATAGATACTGCCAATTGTTAGGTTCTTTTCTACCCAATTAATACTTTGAAACCATGCCAATTCTAAGATTCCACTACTATCCTTCAATTGCCCCACCAATCTTCTTCCCCTATTTTCACCAATAGTTTCTAGCGAAGTCAATCGACCAACGACTTGAATAAATTCAGTATCGCCATGAATATCTTCAATTCTATTAACCTTTGTTTTATCAATATGCCGATGTGGGAAATGTTCAAGAAGGTCTTGATAAGTATAGATATCAAGTTCTTTCTTTAATAAATCTGCACGATGTGGCCCTACTCCTTTCAAGTATTCGATGGGGGTAGCTAATATGTTTGACAATTGATTGATAGACTTTTCAATATTTGAGTTGCAAATATCGTAGATAAGCAAGCAAAACCACTTATCGTCAAATAGATTTTTCTGCCCAAAAAAGAAGTAGTACAGAAAAAAGGGATGATTAATAGCTAATAATTGTAAAATTACTATTATAAAATTTGTATAAATACAATAAAAATGAAAATGCCAAACAAGGAAAGTAAAAAATTATAGGAGCAATAAGGAATATAATCGTGAAAAGAAATAAAAGAATGATCAAACTATTTTCCTCTATCAACGCAATATTTTTAATATTTTATTTTTCAATAAACGGAGCAAAGAATAATCTAAGTGTTTATTTGTTTTACTCAATCTTTATTGCCGTAGTATTCTTGGCAATTTCTATTGTACTTTCGTCACTTCTAAAAGATAGCTGCATGGATGTAAAGATGGAAGAAAGTTGGAAAGAAGTATTAAAGGATGAGTTCGTAAGACCTTATTTCCTTCAAATTGCAGCTCACCTTAAAACAGAAAAGGCGACTAAAGCCCTCATTTATCCCCCCGGTTCTTTAATATTTAATGCATTTGACAAGACTCCATTTGATAATGTCAAAGTGGTTATTTTAGGTCAAGATCCCTACCATAATCCTAATCAGGCAATGGGTTTGAGTTTTAGCGTACCCGATGGAATTGCCCCTCCTCCCTCTTTAATGAATATCTATAAAGAATTACATACCGACATTGGCATGCCTATACCAACTACTGGTAATTTAACAAGTTGGGCCAAGCAAGGTGTCCTTTTACTAAATGCTGTCTTAACTGTAAGGGCAAATGAACCTGCGAGTCATGCAAAAATTGGTTGGATGGATTTTACCAATTCTGTAATAAAAAAGATTTCGGAACAACATTCAGGGGTAATATTTTTGCTTTGGGGAAGATTTGCACAAGAAAAACAGGCTTTAATTGATGAAACAAAACATCATGTATTAAAAGCAGCACATCCCTCTCCAATGAGTGCCTTTTCTGGATTTTTTGGCTGTAAACATTTTAGCAGAACGAACTTTCTTCTTTCAAAAGAAGGAAAAGAAGCAATAGATTGGATGCCTCATAATTAGTGGTTAGTTGGGAAGTGATTGATTGGGATGACTAGGGAGAATAATTTTAGAAATTAGTACAACAGGATAAGATTTTAAAAATAAAGGAAGAGAAAATAATATGGAATCATTGAAACAAGAAGCAAATAATAGTAAACCAAATATACTAATAGCAATTTTTGCGAGAATATGGGCTTTGTGGGGTATTGTAACATTTGTAAGTACCTTTCTCCTCATTTTCATTCCCTCAATGGCCACAAAATTGGTGAAGAATCCAAAAGGGATGTGGTGGTTTATTCTAATTTCTAAATGGTGGAATACCTGTTGGCTTTTTTTAATTGCATCTCCACTAAAGGTTTTTGGCAAAGAACATTTCAAAAAAGGAACTACTTATATTGTTACTAGTAATCATAATGCCTTATTAGATGTTCCGTTGCTTTGTCCATTTGTTCCAGGAGCCAATCAGACAATTGCCAAAGATTCTTTTACTAAAGTACCATTGTTTGGATGGTATTATGCTCGTGGAGCAGTATTAGTAAATCGGGATAATGTTGCAAGTAGGAAAAGAAGTTTTGAATTAATGAAGGATGCACTAAAGCAAGGATTCCACATGTGTATATTTCCCGAAGGCACTAGAAATAAAACGGATAAGCCAATTGCAAAATTTCAAGATGGAGCTTTCAAATTATCAAGAGACACAAAGACTCCAATAATTCCCTGTGTTATTATTGGCACAAAGAAAGCCTGTCCTATCAACAAAAGCTTTTTCTTATTGCCAGCACGCTTAGAAATTCATTTCCTGCCTCCTGTAAACCCTGATGATTTGACAATTGAGGCACTGAAAGAAAAAGTACATACCATCATGCAAGAATTTTATTTATTGCATTCATAATAATATTTAGATAAAATATTTAGTTTTTTCACTAAAAAGATTAGTGTTAATAAGTAAATTCTTTTACCTTCGTCACTTTATTATTTTTGATGAAATAATAAACAGCTACGGCAGATAATTGAAATAATTAAAGTTATAAAACAGAAGATTATGTTGAACGCAGAAAAAATGAAAGCTTTAAAGCTTACCATGGACAAAATAGATAAGGACTATGGTAAAGGAAGCGTAATGATGATGAACGAAAAAAGCCATGAACCAATGGAAGTTATTTCTACAGGTTCAATTGGTTTAGATGCCGCACTAGGCGTGGGTGGTATTCCAAGGGGAAGAATCATCGAAATATATGGTCCTGAAAGTAGTGGTAAAACAACAGTTGCTATTCATATAATTGCAGAAGCCCAAAAGAAAGGTGGAATGTGTGCGATTATTGATGCTGAACATGCTTTTGACAGTTCTTACGCACAAAGATTAGGAGTAGATGTTGACAACCTATTAATTTCACAACCAGATTATGGGGAACAAGCCTTAGAAATTGCTGATCGTTTGATTCTTTCTGGAGCATTAGATGTGGTGGTAATAGATTCTGTTGCAGCATTAGTTCCAAAAAGTGAATTAGAGGGCGATATGGGTGATAGCAAAATGGGTCTTCAAGCTAGATTGATGAGTCAAGCCTTGAGAAAATTAGCAGGTACTATCAACAAAACCAATACTATCTGCATATTCATCAATCAATTGAGAGAAAAGATTGGTGTAATGTTTGGTAATCCAGAAACGACTACAGGTGGTAATGCCTTGAAATTCTATGCCTCTATTAGACTTGATATTAGAAGATCAGCACAAATAAAAGATGGAGATGATGCAATTGGTAACCACGTTAAAGTTAAAGTGGTGAAAAACAAAGTAGCACCACCGTTTAGGGCTGCCGAATTTGACATTATTTATGGAGAAGGTATCAGTAAAATTGGTGAAATCATTGACATGGGTGTTGATTTAGGATTCATTAATAAAAGTGGAAGTTGGTTTAGCTATGAAACTAATAAGCTTGGACAAGGAAGGGATGCTGTAAAAACATTATTTAAAGACAACCCGGAATTGGCAAATGAAATTGAAGGAAAAATTAGGGCTAAGATTGCAGAATCTCAAACCGCAGGAATGGGAATTAAAGATGGAGAAGTTTAATAAGAGTGAATGTTTCGGCAGTAACTCAAAATAAAATGATAATTAAGCGTGTAAATAAGTTTTTCGCTGACTGAGAATCCCTATAAGGTTATTAACTATAGGGCTAGTAATTCAGTTTATAAAGCGAAAAACTTATTTCACATTTATACATTGCCTAAAATAAGTAATCCATAGGCTATTTTGCAGCAAGCTTCTTTCTAATCCTACTAACAGTTTCCGGTGTTAGACCAAGATAAGAAGCAATCATGTGTTGTGGAACCCGTTGTACAATTGTTGGATACAGGCTTGTAAAATACAGATAGCGTTCTTCCAAACTCAAACTTATCAATGAATTTACTCTCTTTTGCATGGCTAGATAAGCCCCTGTAATTTGCATTCGGGAATAGGATTCATATTTTGGAACTTTCTTAAAGATTTCTTCCTGTGCTGATTTTGTAATCAATACAACTTCAGAATCTTCAATTGCTTCAATATTATAGGTAGCGGGTTCTCCAGTCATAAAACTATATAAGTCAGAAATAATCCAACC
>CANCKV010000192.1 GCA_947378615.1 Chitinophagaceae bacterium
CAATTGCTAAATTTTATCCATCAATTTTACATATTGATTCAACAGTTCAAAAAAAGGCAAAAGATTCAAGTTTTGATCAATATTTTAATAGATGGGTACAGGTTGGAGATATGGATGGAGATGGTCTAGATGATATTGTCCTTCAACCATATTTAAGATCTAGTAGAGATGGAATAGTTTCAATTTTTTATAATAAATCCAAAGATGGCATACCGAAGTTTATAAATAATACAAATAGTACTTTTATGACACTTGGGGATCCTAGTCAATTTACAATAGGTGATATTGATGGGGATAAAAATTTAGATTTATATACCCCTACCCAAAACTATCATGGTACATTAGCAAATAAGCCAATTTGGTTATATCCTAATGGCGGAGATATTACTCCTAGTATAATATGGTTGCAAAAATCAAGAAATGTCTTTCAAAAAATTGTTTTTCCAGATACAATTGGATCAGAATCTGGTAATTTATATTCTACTAAAAATGGTACAAATAATATTTTAGTTTCAAGTTATCAAACCCCTTTAAATCTAGATCCAAATCGACTAGATGCAAATTTGATTTATAATTACAAATTACAATCAAATTCTTTAATTAGAACCTCAACTTTTTTTGGCGCAAATAGAGGCTATTTCTTAAGAGTTGGATCATTAAGGTATAGTAATGAAAAGTATGATTTCTTTGCTTTGGAAAAAGTAAAAAATGATGGGACTGTAAAAAATAATTGGGTAGACTCCCTATTAATATTATCTTTTAAGAAAGGGGATAGCCTGTCAATCCTAAATCCTTATGATACAATCGCTATAATTAAATATGATACATATACAAAGAGGAGTTCGGAATATTCTTATAGACCAGTGAATGATTGGGGCGTTTTTGTAACAGACTTAGATCACGACGGAAATTTTGAAGTTATTACTCAAGAATTCGCATATTCTACAAAGCAAAATGATACAATTCCCGGTAGAATTCAAGTATATAATAAAAAGGGAAATATATCTAATTTGTGGCTAGATAGCGCAATACAATATGATCCACAAATTATTTCTCATGGTAATGGTATAACTGTGACAGATTTAAATGGTGATGGATATGAAGACATTCTCCCTTTTACAGGATGGGGGTGGTGGTGGTGGTCAAATATTCAAGTTGCAAAATCAGATCCTGAATTTTTAAAAAAAAGGGTTATTTTAAATACTGGCAAGAAACTTTTCCCATTTACAATTGATTTATCAAATCAGTCTGAAAATTTTTTATATAATGATTTTACGTCTGAGTCCTATTATCCTTTTCAGTTAGATTCATCTAACGAGAAGGCTATAATATTATTAAAAAGTTTTGAGACTAATAATGCTCAAAATATTTTGGATGCTGTGCCAGCATTAAAACTTGATTATTCACAATTTAAATTTCCATGTGCGATAAATCCTCCAAAATATAATTTAACTGGCAAAACTATTCTATGTGGTTCAAGTGATAGTAGTATAATTAAAATTGATTCAGTTGTTGGGTATAATACTCAGTGGAAAAGTAACAATCAAATAGTAAGTTCATCTAATCAAATTTTGGTCAAAGACTCTGGCCAAGTCAAATTAACTATAACAAATTTAGGCGGATGTGTAGTTGAGAAGATTTTCAATATTGTAAAAAATCCTATACCATCGCAACCAATTCTTTCCAGAGATACTTCTAGTTATTTAATATCCAATTCAACCTTTGGTAATACTTGGTATAAAGATGGGGTAGCATTAACAGACACTACCCAAAAGATTAAACCTACAGCAGCTGGTTCATATACAGCTAAAACTAGCCAAAACGGATGTGTAAGTTCTTTGAGCACTCCATACTATTATTTGGTAACTGATATTATAAACTTAAGTAAAGATGAGTTTATCAAACTGGCACCTAATCCATTTATCAATCAACTCAACTTTGATTTCGTAGTGAAGGGGTATCAAAGATTAAATTTAGAGATATTTGATATAGCCAGTGGAACTATGGTTGCAAGTCAGACCAATTTACCTGCAGGCACTAAAATTACATTAGGTCATTTATCAGCAGGTACCTATGTGATTAGGGTAACCTCAACTGACAATAAAATATCCTATCAATTTAAGATGGTTAAACTGTAACTACATCTAGAGTTGAAATCTTATCTAAACTGGTGAAAAAATAGGGTAGAAAGAACCCGTTTGCTACACTTTCAGCTACAGGCATAAAATAACCCCTTGAAAATCAAGGGGTTCAGTATTTTATTGCGGACCGGACGGTGAGTTCTCTCTTAACTCAAACTCCTCTCAAACCACCTAATTCATCAGATATAAAGGAGTTACAATTATATTTTTCTTGTCATAACAGCCCCAAATAGGGTTAAATAGGGGGTAGTAGCTACAGATTGTGCTACACAATACATATTGATTATCTATCTTTATACTACCCCCAAAAGAAAGTATAAAACTTAAACTATGAAAAGAGTAATCTTTGTTTTGGGAATTGTATTTGTATTTGCATGTAGTAAAACAACTGAAACTAGTTCAACTAATGTTCAGCCAAATCCTAGCGTAAATCAACCTATCCCTGTACCTAAGTATATTAATAATAATTTTACAATTTCTGGCTTTTCTATACCAAATATCACTGGGGCACAAATACAAACTGGAGTAAATGGAAGTATTTCAGGGACAATACTTTACTCAAAAGATAATGTTTTAAATTTAGTAATTCCTGCAACTTTATTTTTTACAACTCCATTAATACCTGCTATTCATTTAATTAAATCGAACAACAGTTGGCAATTTGAAAATAGTTATAATGATGGAGCAATGGGTTGTGCCAGAAATTATGAATGTATAGATAGCTCAAATCAAACTTGGGTATATGCTGATCATGGATTTGAACTTTCTTCAGGAACATGGCCATTCGGGAATATGATGCTAATGAAAACAGTAGGTAACAAATTATCATTCAATACTATTTCTATAAATAGAAGTTTTTACCACTCAATATCAACAGGAGATTTAAATAATGATGGGCTTAACGATGTTGTTGGGTTGCATATGGGTACAAAAGGGGATTGGGGTGATAATCTCCATACCTATTTACAAAATAAAGATGGGACGTTTTCAGAAAATAGAAAAATTTTAGTAAGTAATTTGATTGCAGGAAGAGGAGCTGGGGCAGTACTTATAAAAGATTTGTTTGGCGATTCTAGGCCAGAGGTAATTAAAGCTGACTATGGATTTAATTCAACATTTCAAAAACAGTCTGATAGGTACAGTTTTATGATTTTTTCTTACAATAATTCTACTAATAAATATGAATTAAGTAAAGATCCTGGGGCTCTTGGAGTTTATGCTACTAATGACAGAGGGACCACAAGTATTAAAGCAGCAGACTTCAATAAAGATGGAGCACTTGATTTAGCAATTGCTACAGAGGGAACAAATTTTAATGGCATTGAAATTTGGATAAATGATGGTAAAGGAAATTTTACTCCAAGTAATCAAAAGCTAGAATATACTTTTGAGCAACTACAATTTAGAGAATTTGAAGTGTTTGACTACAATAAGGATGGATATCCGGATATATTTCTAAACCCATGGTCTGGAAAACTTTTTAAAGATGGCAATGCTATCTTAATGGATAATTTAATTTGGAAAAATACAGGAGGTACGTTTGGTTCAATTACTAAGGGTATTACCATTCCAGATATAAATCCAACATTCATGAAAGTTTTTTTTGTCAATAACCAGATTACTTATGTGGGTGTAAAAGGTAATTTAGATGGAAGCATAACTTTAAATGAAATCAATCCAAATTATTAAATTAATTACAGATATTTTCTATCAAACTTATCTTAAATCATCTAAATCATCAGATATAAAGGAGTTATATTTTACTTTTCTTGCTATAGACGCCCCAAATAGGTTTAAATAGGGGGTAGTAGCTACAGATTCTGCTACATGTTTTATATTGATTATATATCTAACTTTACTCTACCCCCAAGAGCTTCAAATTTAAATTTATGAAAAGATTTAACTTTCTTTTGGGACTCCTTTTTCCTGTTTTCCTATTTAGTCAAACACAATCTTTGTGGTCAAAGGATTCAATTAAATATTCTACTTCATTACAAGTATACGCTTCACAGTATACATCGCCACTTTACGCTATTCCAAATGAATTTTATTTTAGCGACACTTTAAAAAAATCAAATCAATATGTCGCTGTGCATACCTGGTTGGTTAAAGATTTTAACCAAGATGGGTACAGTGATATTTTTCTAGGTTTTTTTACAGGAGGTGAATTAGAGAAAATTCCCTTCAAAATATATTTTTACGATACAACTACTGGTAAGTATCAAGACAAATCTTATCTAATTAATAATAATACTGGCCAGTCATTTAATAGAAAGACGATGGCAGCTGATTTAAATGGAGATGGAATACCAGATATAGTTGCAGTTAGCCACCCGGAATGTAATACTTGCCAACTTTCGTCTTTTGATATTTTATTTTCCGATAAAAAAACAGGGACATGGAGTCAAGTTACATTAAAAACGCCTAATCGTAATAAAGGGGAAGGTTATTTCCATGGAATAGCTTTAGGTGATATTGATAATGATGGAGATGTGGATATCGTTTTAGCTAATGAGAATACTTTTTCAGGAGGCAATATAACAATGTCAAATGATGGCAAGGGTAATTTTACAGAAAAGTTTAGTATGAATTTTTTTGATAAATCTGTTGCAAATTATGGGACTTCTTGGACTACAGAACTAGTTGACATAAATAATGATAGTTATTTAGATTTATTATATTGGAATGATAGTACTTATAGGGGTATAGCATATGGAGATGGGTCAGGATATTTTGGAAATAAGATTGAACAACGGTTTCCAAAAACAAAATATAGTTCAGTCATGGATTATGATGCATATGATTTTGATAAGGATGGAGATTTAGATTTAATATTAAGTACAACAGATTATAATGGGTGGGAGTTAGTATTTCTTGAAAATACTGGTAATAGTAATGACGGGAAAGTTATCTGGAAAGACAGATCTGCTGAAATAAATGCTACTTTAATTAAAAATGGATTCTATTCTGATGATGTCACAAAAAATTGGCTTCCTTATCTTGCTTTGGCTGATGTGAATAAAGATGGGTTTATGGATTTAATGCCTCAAAGACCACTTGATAATTATCAGGGTTATTGGATAATATATGGGAAAGGTGGATGGAATTTTTCTTATTTTCCAAATTCTATACCTGAAAAACAAACCAAAATAAACACACAGATTTCAAATAATGGAAAATTAAGAGTTTCATGGAAAAAGTTAATAATAAATAAACCAACTTCAAATACTGCTATTAATTCTTGGAAATTATATATGCACAATAAACCTTTTGGAGATAAAGGAATGACCAAGTTGCCGGCACTATTAATTAATAATTTGAATGCTAGCATTACTAATGATTCCGTAATTTTTATAACAAATTTGCCATATGATACAACATATTTTAGATTGTCTGTCATAGATTCAAATAGTCTTGAAACGCCGTTATCAGATTCTTCTCTTTATTCATGTTCATTACCTCCTTCACCTGTTGTTCAAAGCAAAAATATGTGTACAGCAGAAATTAATACAAATTTGTTAAGCTTTGTTACATCAAGTTATCAATTACAATGGTATGATTCTTTAACATCAATTTTACCAAGATCAACTATTAGTTCATTTAATAGTACAATTGGTAATCATTTATATTTTGTATCTGCATTGAATAAATGTGAAAGTTTTACCAAAAGTATATTATCAATAAACATTGTTCAAACACCTGCGCAACCAACATTATTCAGAGATACTACTAATTTTTTAGTAGCAAGCGCTAATGGAACTACTTGGTATAAAGACGGAGTAGCAATAACCGATACCACTCAAAAGTATAAACCCGCAACACCAGGTTCTTACACCGCAAAAACAACGACCAATGCTTGTACAAGTGTAATGAGTACAGCCTACTATTATTTAGTAACTGATATTATCAACTTAAGTAAAGATGAGTTTATTAAATTAGCGCCTAATCCATTTATCAATCAACTGAACTTTGATTTCGTAGTGAAGGGTTATCAAAGATTAAATTTAGAGGTGTTTGATATAGCCAGTGGAACTAAGGTTGCAAGTCAGCCCAATTTAACTGCAGGCACTAAAATTACCTTGGGTCAGTTATCTGCAGGTACTTATGTAATTAAGGTAACCTCAACTGACAATAAAATATCCTATCAATTTAAGATGGTAAAACTGTAACTAACTCTTAAAGGGTTTGTGAGTTATAAACCTGATCTAAACTGATGAAAAAATAGGTTAGAAAGAACACGTTTGCTACACTTTCAGCTACAGACATAAAATAACCCATTGAAAATCAATGGGTTAAGTGTTTTTATGCGGACCGGACGGGACTCGAACCCGCGACCTCCGCCGTGACAGGGCGGCATTCTAACCAACTGAACTACCGATCCAGAGTTTTTATTAAC
>CANCKV010000193.1 GCA_947378615.1 Chitinophagaceae bacterium
AGGATTGGTATGTGTGAGTAGTGTGGATGATTATGAAAATGACATCATTAAGAAACATGAATTTACCCGTCCTGAGAAGGAACAAGACAGGATTAACCATATTAAGACTTCTGGTGCACAAACAGGAAATGTGTTTCTTGCCTATAAGAATGTAGCAGAAATAGATGCGTTAATAGATAAATGGAAGACGAAAGCGCCTATTTATGATTTCCTTGCTGAAGATGGTATTCAAAATACAATTTGGTTGGTCAACGACGACAAGGTAATTACTAATATCACGAACCTTTTCGATACAAAAGTTCCCTGTACATATATAGCAGACGGTCATCATCGGGCTGCTTCCGCTGCAAAAGTTCGCAAGGCATTAGGTACTGCTGCTACAGAAGGAAGTAATTATTTTCTAACTACTTTGTTCCCTTCGAATCAGTTGTTTATCATGGATTACAACCGTTTGGTAAAGGATTTGAATGGCTTAACAAAAGAAGCCTTCCTTGCTGCTGTAGAAGAAAGGTTTATTGTAAAAAGACATGGAATGGAAGCATTCAAACCTAGTACTCTTCATGATTTTGGCATGTACATAGACAAGGTTTGGTATAAACTAACTGCGAAAGAAGGTACTTACACCACAGACCCGATTGGTATTTTGGATGTAACCATCTTACAAAACAATATTTTAGATGCCATCTTAGGTATCAAAGACCCTCGTACTGATACTCGAATTGACTTTGTAGGTGGTATTCGTGGTTTAAAAGGATTGTCAGAAAGGGTTAACAGTGGCGAGATGGCTGTTGCCTTTAGCCTATATCCTGTTACTATCAATCAATTATTCGATATAGCAGACAGCGGAAATGTGATGCCACCAAAGAGTACATGGTTCGAACCAAAGCTTAGAGACGGGGTATTGACACACTTGATTTATGAATAAGTTATGAGTTATAATAAAACAGAAAAGCCCTTGAGTAAAAACTTCAAGGGCTTTTCTATTATGGCTAAGAATCAACTTTTGCGTCTTTAAATGATATTATCTAACATGAAAACTAAGAGAAAATGTTCTACCTCTTTTCTTCCCTATATTCAAATAAAAAGCAACTATAGAAATAAACATTTCAACACATCAACATTGCATCTACTTATTATTATTGTCCTAAAAGAGTTAATAAATGAGAATTTAGCTCATTATTCTTTTCACCAAGAACAGAGAAAAACTGAGTATCAAAACTCTCCACCACAATCACTGCTTTCTTAATTACCTCTATTCCATTTTCAGTAAGTACCACGACTTTCGCTCTTGTGTCTGTTTGATGTTCTTGCCTTTGAACAAATCCTTTTTGCTGCAAAGTCCTTAAAACAGTAGAGGTTGTCATAGGGTCTATTTTAGTGTGATTTGATAACACAACTTGTGTTACCTCCTGCTTTTGCAGAGTCAACCAATGAATACTTGCCATTAATACAAACTGAGAATGCGTTATCCCAAATTGTTCTAAGGCTTTTTTTATTTCCCTCTGCCAAAGATTGGTTACTTGCCACAAAAGGAAGCCTGAACTTTCTTCAGGCTTATCAACGCTAAATGTATTATCTACTAAATTCATAATTGTGCTGCAGCTTTAATTTGTTCTTGCATATCTTTTGGCAAGGCATCTACTATTTTTTGAGCTACTATTTTAACCCAAAGAAAACCTAACAGGCCTTTTACTGTGATTGTATTGGTGACTTTTAGTCCGTCAATAGTATCTTCAAAGGTATGGAGGTCATACATTTTAGCAAAAGGAAACTTTGTAACATCAAGAAAACGGTGGTTTTCAACGGTTTCTAATAATTCAACTTTTACATTTGGACCACCTTTTGGTCGGAGTGTAAAGAAATTGCCCTTTTCAAAATTGCCCTCTAGTTTTGCAAATTCAATTCCATTGTCCCATTTATGCCAATTATTTACATCAGCAAAGAGTCGCCACATTTGTTCTTTCGATACTTCCTTCGTTACGATTGAGTGAGATTTTGTCCACATATATTAATTGTTTTTGAAAGTTTAAATAAATAATTTGCGCAATTATAATATGTACACATATAATAAGCAAATTTATTTTTTTATCAACCAATAAAAAGCAATTTCTTCAATAAAAAAGCGGCTTCCTCATTAGAGAAAGCCGCTTTTATTATTCTATAATGAAAAACAAATCTAGAAAATAAACTTAACACCCAATTGTCCTTGCCAACGAGAATTGATAGGATCTACAGTGTAATAATGATTGTTTAAACCAGTTGGTCTAACAAAATTAAACGTTGGATTGTAACCTGTAGCAGGTGCACCCACAGCCTTTCCAGTTGCATCCTTAACAAATTTCAAGAAATTAACTGTGTAATTATTTAGGTTAGTAACGAAAGTTACATGTCCCCAATCATTATTCAATAAGTTCAATACATTAATTACATCCAAGCTAATTTGAAGCGCTTTACTTTTATCTGATTTGCTTAATTTGAATTCGTGCATCAATTTCATATCCAAATCATGATTCCAAGGTGTACGCAATCCATTTCTTTCTGCATATTGACCACGACGTGTTTTTAAATAACTATCACCATTGATGAATGCATCTAAATCTGACCATTGTTGTGCAGCAGTATAGGTACCATTGTCTGCCAATTTAATGTCAGATTGATCCTTTGGAATATATGGCAAAGGTGCATTTGAACCATTACCTAAAGAAGCTGATTGGTAAATCAAGCTATAAGGACTACCCGAAGTACCCGCATAGAAAAAGGTGATAGTACTTGCATTCATTTGATTCCAAACCAAAGTACCTGCAAGTGTAGCCACAATACGATGACGTAAATCAAAGTTAGAATACGACAAAGGTGAATTACTAGGCGTATTTGAAGGATTTACATTATAGCTACTTTCCCATGAGTTACGGATACCATTTGTAATGTCCTTACTTTCTCCATAGGTATAGCCAAGACTCCAATTAGTATTCAATATATGACTGCCTACACTGATGTTATTAGTTGTCTTAGAAATTTGAGCAGTCAAATTATAACGGTATCCTTCGCTTGTATTCGTTAAGAAATAAACATTAGAATAGGCTGAATTATATTTCCCACCAACATAAACAGGAATTTGAGTTGGACCAGAAGCATAATAGGCAACTGAATCCTTCAAGTTAATTTGCTCATATTTTACGTCATGAATTGTTTTGGTATATAAAACATCCAAAGTCAATTTATAGCCTTTACCAAATTTGAAATCAGCAGCTACACTACTTCTCCAAACTGTAGGCAATTTGAAGTTATTATCAAAAACATCAATTTCACGTGTACTACTTCTTGATGCACCACCATATTTTGTAACCGTATCTTTTAATCCCTTAGGGTCAATTGCCAATGGAACAGTCGTTCCTGCGGCAGGACCATTCCAATCAATATTACCATAAGTGCCACCATTTAAAGTGTAAGCATATCCATACCAAGCAAATGGAACACGACCTGTGAAGATACCTGTACCACCACGAAGCACAAATGAACCATCTCCATTAACATCGTAATTGAAACCGATACGTGGAGAAATAGCAATTCTTGAAGGCAATTGACCAGTCAATTGGCTAAATGGTGTGTTGTTATAAGTTGGATTTGCAGAAACAAATTTAGCAGCACCTGTTGATGCAATTGTATTTGTTGTATTCAATAAAGTGTCTTTATATGGTTGATTACCTACAAAAGAATAATCGAAACGCACTCCCGGAGTGATTTTGAAGTTCTTAGTGATTGATATTTCATCTTGTCCATAAACACTTGTCAACGCAACTGTGAATGGATTTGGGGGATCGTTACGAATAGCATCAATATTACTGTATTTGCTGTTTGTAGCAAATGCACCACGAATACGACTTGGATTATCAGCCAAGAAACTACTTACCCCTCTATTATATTCCCAACGACCATTATAAGAATTGATGAAACCATAAGTAAGGTCATAAATTTCGTTGTGTGTACCAAATGTAAATTTGTTGATACCCTTTGTAATGGTTACGTTATCACTGATTTCGAAAGTATTTTGTTTCAAATTATACACAGAAGCTTCTCTCCAAGTACCTGCTGTGATACGACCATTGTCAATATCTATATAAGGTGCAATTGTTCCAGGGAAGGTCCTATACTCATGAACGTGTACATAACTTAGCGTCAATTGATTATTGACGTCAGCACTAACCTTTGTCTTTAATTCTGCAACTAAGTTTGTATTTTTAGTAAACTGTGTGAAGTCGTTAGACCCAAATTGAAAGTTGCTTGAAGACCTTTCCAAGTTATTTCCTTGACCATTCGTATAAATTGCACGCAACATCAAACTATTCTTTGCATTTAGATTAAAATCTAAACGACCAAATAACTTGTCACTCTTAGTAAAGATTTTATAAGAACCTAGATAACTACCTGCATCATAACCATATTTAGATTGTAATTGATCAGCAATCGCCTTAACTTCTGATTCTTTAGCAGCGGCACCTGGATCGCCAATATTGTTGGTACTAGGCTCTTGTCTGTCAGTATGTTCATAGTTTACGATGAAGAAAGCCTTATTACGGATGATTGGACCACTAATCGTTGCACCTGTTTGATATTCATGAAAATCAGAACCGATAGATTTTTTCAATCCGTCAATACTCTTACCAACTAAAGCGGCCGTTCTTCCATAAGCATAAACTGAACCATGAAAATCGTTTCCACCACTCTTAGTAATCGCATTAACGCTACCTCCTGTAAAATTTCCAATCTTTACATCATAAGGAGCTAACTGAACTTGAACTTCCTGAATCACATCGATACTGTATGGAACAGTACGTGTACCAGCACCAGCAGTTCCTGCTTGTCCACCACCACTTGTACCACCTGCCGAATTGCTAAATCCGAAAGCATCATTATTAATAGCACCATCTACCGTTACATTATTATAACGAAAATTGCTACCTGCGTAAGAGTTATTATTCGATTGAGGTGTTAAACGAGTATAATCACTTAAACTTCTACCAATTGTTGGTAGAGTATTGAGTTGCTTAATACCGATTGTGGTACCACCACCTACGTTTTTCTTTCCACCTGTAACCACCACTTCTTTCAAATCAACAGCAGCTGTTGATTTAAGTGATGTTGTAAATTCAGGGTTACTACCTAAAGATAAATTCACTTCGTTAAATACTTGTTCCTTGTAACCTACATAAGAAATTCTTATTGTATAAGGACCTCCGGGTTTTAGATTGGGGGCATAAAAAATTCCCTTTGTATTTGTTTGTGTAGAGAAAACTGCACCTGTAGGTTCATGTTTGAATACAATTGTTGCACCTGCTAAGAGTGAACCTTTGTCGTCTTTAACTCGTCCATTAAGGGTTGCTGTTGTTTCCTGAGCGAAAGTGGAAACTGAGAATAAAATTGCAATAATCGTTTGCAAAATAAGAATAAAATTCTTTTTCATTAATTAAAAACTATTTGTTTAGGCGGCGAAAATAGTAGTCCAATGTTACCTGAATGTTAACAAATTGAATGTTGATAATTTAATAATAGCTTAAAAGCATGATTTAAGCAATCTTTTATTCGAGCATTTTAAATCTTTCTTTGAAAATTAAGGGCCCTAATAAAACAATTGATTCTACAGTACAAATCGACATTTAGACAACCTATATAAATTATCAACCGTCTTTCAAATAAATAATTTAGATTCGCCTAAATTTTTATTTAATGACAGAGCATTTATCAACCGCAGAAGAGAATTATATCAAGAGTATTTATCATTTACAACAGTCCGAATCGGTTGTATCTACAAACGAAGTGGCGGCAAGATTAAATACGAAAGCGGCTTCAGTCACGGATATGTTGAAAAGACTAAATAGTAAACAAGTGATTCATTATGAGAAATATAAAGGCGTGTCATTGAGTATTGAAGGAGAGAAAATAGCTATTGATATCATCAGAAAGCATCGTTTGTGGGAGTATTTCTTGGTGGAGAAATTGCAGTTTAAATGGGACGAAGTGCACGAGATTGCAGAGGAATTAGAACATATAAGCAGCAAACAACTCGTTGAAAGACTAGATAACTATCTTGGCTATCCTAAGTTCGATCCTCATGGCGATCCAATTCCTGATAGCAAGGGGCATATACAATTTCAGGAACAAATTAGCTTAACAGATTTGACAATAGAAAAGCCCGCAACTGTGAGTGCCGTAGTAGGAAGTCAATCCTCCGAATTATTAGAACTGCTTACTCATAAGAATATTGGAATCGGCACTAGAATCGTAATTAAAAGGAAGTTTTCTTATGATAATTCTATGGAGATAGAAACAAATGATAATTGCACGTTTACAATAAGCAAGGAATTAGCGATGGCACTATTTGTAAGATAATTCGTAATTGAAATAAAATGAAATCAACATATAATATAGAAAATTCTTTGGGAGAAGCAAATTCTTCGGTGGATACAACGCATTCAGGAAAAGGGTTTCGAAGATTACTCGCATACTTTGGCCCTGCCTATTTGGTGAGTGTGGGAT
>CANCKV010000194.1 GCA_947378615.1 Chitinophagaceae bacterium
GAAATTGCCAATAAAAATATTGACACTTCAGGATTCACAGAAAACAAGAATAGTCTAAAAGAAATAGTGGCTATTTTTTATGACCCCATCTGTTCTTATGTCGAAGAATTTGCAATCGAGAATAAGCATACAGACCTTGCAAAAAATGTAAATTACACTGAATCTAAAATCTTTCATTTAAAAGACAGCAGCGTTTTTGGCGTTATTTCTGCTATCAACACAGCAATTACTCCATTTATTGAAGATGTAAAGTTTATCCCTTACGGTATAACTGCCCCAAATCTATTAGATGGTTTGCATAAGGCAACAACGTTTAGAGACTATCTCTCCACTAATTTCGAGGCAAAACATGAAAAGACGGTAGCAAGTGATGCTGTAGAAAGTTTATTACAACCACTTCGTGATAATGTCGACTCTTTTAACCGATTGATTAAATGGTTTAAGTCGAATGACTTAGAATTTTACAATTTGTATATCGCTGCCAATAAAACCATTCATACAGGAAATAGAATTACTAAAATTGGTGGCTTCATCTATAAAAAAGGGACAACTATTGGTATTCCAAAGGCAACCTTCAAAAATCTAGAAACAGGATTGACCGTTACTGCCGATTTATTAGGTGCTTTCTTAATGGAAAAATTCAAATCAGGACTCTTCAATTTCGAAATTTCTGCCCCAGATTATATCACAATTCATCAAATAATCAAAGTCTCTCCAGGTTCTGCTTATTTGTTCAACTTCGAATTAGAACCTGTCGTATAATTGGAAAAGATTTAAAATAGTCTATTTAAGAAGGCTTCGCTCTAAGCGAAGTCTTCTTTTTAATTAATAGGGTAATTTGTTTTTCTTCTAAGCGATTAGTAAATTTATAGTTCAACCCTATAAAAAGCCATCCAAATACCACTACAACGTTATTGGTTTTGTTATTTTACAAAACTGCATAAAATTTCCCCGCTACCGAACGTCAAATCAGCGTGTTGCTGCCGCACGTGTCCTCACGTGTGGCATAATAATCAACTAATGATAGGTTATCACTCCTTCTTCTTCAATTCCTTCCATTTTATTTGATTCATATAAAACCTCACTCCATTAGGCCAAGCTTTTGGATGTTGCCTAAATCCAACTTTCAATGAAACTGAAGAATAGTTTGTTGCACCTGCCTGAGTTACTTGAGGCCCTTCTGTCTCAATCTGTTTCACTGTTTTTAAGGCAGGTCTTATTACTGCAATATGTCCAGGCTTGGAATCATCCTCGTTTTTATAAGCTGCAATGACCAAATTACCATTATTTGCTTCGTTCTGTGCTTCCAAAACTGTCTTTAATTCTACCCATCCTTTTTTAGCGGCATTTTTCGTTTGTAACCATTCAAATTGTGCATTTGCAAGTAAATGTGTTTTATGTTCGGGAGGACGTAACAAATAAATGCCCCCCTTTTTTGCAAATGCAGCTGCAAAGGCACTGCAATGTGTGGAAGTGGATTTCTTTGAAGGACCTATCGACTCTCCTGTCTCCCAATTAATACGATAACCTTTTTGCCAAAGTACTTCTACCTGTGAATCTTCTAATAACTGAATAAGCCTTTTTCCATTGTCAGTAATGGAATCAGTAGTTGTCTTTTGTGCAAAAGTGGAAATTGAGATGAATGTAAAAAGAAGTAGTAATGCCCTATTCATTTGTTGTTTGTTATTTATTTTTCTTGGAAGAGATTTGTAAATTTAAATAACAAACCCAATTAAAACTATCCAAATACTACTACAACGTTATTGGTTTTGTTATTTTACAAATCTGCATAAAATTCATAAACAGATTGTTTTATATCAAAAACACCACATGAGTAGAAACATTTTCAAACATGACATCTGTCAGGAAAAAGCCCAAATTCACCTTGTATTTTTGCATCGTAGAAAATATATAAAAAGATGCGTTCACTACAATTATTAGTACTGTCATTATTCGCTTTACCGCCTATTGCAGGTTTACTTCTGCTCATTTTGCCCAAAGTTCTTGGACGAATTGTTACTATTTTAAGTGTTGTTGCCTTATCGGCAATCTCGGTTTACTTGTTTGTAAATTTCGACAAACCCTTTCAGATTCTCATTCCAGGGTACAGTGATAAGGCGGTTATGATAGCAGATGTTTTGCTATTAGCTTATTTTGCTTTTATCGCCATCAAAAGAAAAAGTGTTTTGGTGGGTTTGTTAACTATCGGACAGGCTATCGCCCTAGGCTATTTAATTAAGTTGTTAGGAAATCATGAAGGGGGCATTCATGCTCAATTTTATGTTGACCGCCTCAGTCTTTTCATGTTTTTATTAATTAATATTGTTAGTGGTATCATTGCCACCTACTCCCTACAATATATAGATGAAGAAGATTGTTCGCCTTACCGCAAGAAGTTCTTCATGTTTACTATGTTGTGGTTTATTGGCGTAATGAATTTGGTTGTTTCTGCTGATAACTTAGAGTATTTCTTCTTATTCTTCGAATTAACCACATTAGCTTCTTACATCTTCATTAGTTTTAGAAAAGATAAAGAGTCTGTAACGAATGCACTAAGGGCATTATGGATGAATCAAATAGGTGGAATTGCGATACTTGGAGCGATGATATTCTCATTAAGCACAATAGGATATGAAACACTCTCCTTCCAAACATTAGTAACATCAGCCCATACAGTTGGATTATTATTGCCACTTGCTTTACTCGCTGTAGCAGCTTTAATCAAGGGTGCTCAAATGCCTTTCAGCTCATGGTTATTAGGTGCAATGGTCGCACCGACTCCTGTTAGTGCCTTGCTTCACTCTTCAACAATGGTTAAAATTGCTCCCTTTATCATCTTAAGATTAGCACCTGCAATAAAGGGAACTCACTTATCATTAGCTATTATAGCATTGACAGGGTTTGTATTCCTAGCCGCAGCAATATCTGCACTTGCACAAGATAACTTCAAACGTATTCTCGCTTTTTCTACCGTGTCATTATTAGGATTAATGATTCTAATGGCAGCAATTGGTACCCAAACTGCAATAGTCACTTCCTTGATATTGATTCTTTTCCATGGTATTTCAAAATGTATGTTGTTCTTGAACGCAGGTGTTTTAGAAAAGAAATTCCATCTAAAGAGTGCCTTAGATATGGATAAGTTGGCTGAATCGGGACCATTTACTTCATTTATTGTTTGTATTGGATTTATCTCCTTGATGTTACCTCCATTCGGTGCGTTTATTGGAAAATGGTTTAGTATCGAAATCTTAGGTTCCACACTTAGGGAAACAAGGGGCTTAACTGCTTTGGTAATGCTAGCAATAGCCTGCGGTGGTGCAGTACTTTCCTTGTTATACTTTAAAGTAATGGGATTGTTGATTGCTCGTAGCGGTGAAAAAGATAAAGTTACCTTCGAAACTACGCATCCTTTATATAATATCAACTTAGTTCTTTTATTAAGTCTGATTCTAGCAGGGGTAATATGCTTACCTTTTCTATTAATTGGATACTTCGGTCCTGTGGCAAGTGATGTTTTAGGAAGTGCAGTTGCAGTTGATGTACAAAGTAATTTCTCTATTTCTATTGGCAATATGAGTTTCCCCGTCATTCCAATGATATTGGCCTTCTTAGTATTACCCGTCTCCTTATTTATATCTCTTTTTGTACGCTTTAAGAAAGTGGACAGGGTTAAAGAGTATGCCTGCGGCGAGAAAATAGATTATAAGTTTAATTCTTTCTATTTCGACACAGAATTTTTACTTCCTTATTTTAAAGCAGTTGGATTGGTATTTTTCGCTTTAATCATCATCTTAACGGTCATTTAATAAATATTCTGATTTATGCAATCAATAATAATTTTAAGTATTTTAGTTTTATTGGCTCCACTAGTTGGAGGTCTAGTTTATGGTATTGAACGCAAGGTAAAGGCGCGCATGCAGAATCGCATGGGACCAAATATCTTACAACCTTTTTACGACTTCTTTAAGTTGGCAGATAAGAGATTGGTAATGGTTCATTCCACTCATGCTTTCTTAGGGGTCATGCACTTTATCTCTATTTGGGTAGCAGTAGCAGTATTAATTTTCGGTGGTGATTTGATTTTAGTAATCTTCCTACACCTGCTTTCTACCGCTCTATTGATAATGGGAGGTTTTAGTACCCGTAGTATATTTAGTCATTTAGGTGCAAACAGAACGGCTATTAGTATATTGGCGTACGAACCAGTATTAATTATCATGGCTGTTTCAATTTATGCAGTCAATGGAAGTTTTCAAATATCTAGTATTATTGGAAGCGAACCATTGTTGTATAAGATGCCTTTAACTTTTATCGCCTTATTATTAATATTGCCTATTAAGTTGAAAAAATCTCCTTTCGATGTAGCAGAAGCGCATCAGGAAATAGCAGGAGGTGCAGAAATAGAATATTCTGGTATTTTCTTCGAAGCAATTTATACAGCAAAATGGTTGGATTATATATTTGTATATGCACTAGTCTTTTTGTTCGGAGGTTCAAATTATTTGTTAGGAGCAGGTTTAGTAGTCGGAACATTCATCTATCTCAACGCATTAGATAATTCAAGTGCGAGGGTTGACTATCGTCAGATGTTGAAGTTCTCCTATTTTGTCGCCCTACCCGTTGCATTCATTAATCTATTGATAACTTTATTTAATTAATAAGCTATGTTTGAGTTAAAGAAGTTTAGAAAAAAATCACCGTGGATACTCCACTTTAATGCAGGAGGCTGTAATGGTTGTGATATTGAAATACTAGCTTGCTTGGCACCTAAGTATGATATCGAACGTTTTGGTATGATTAATACAGGTAATCCAAAGCAATCTGATATATTGCTAATCACAGGTCCTGTTACGAAACGTACTCGTGAAAGACTCGTTGAAGTCTATAATCAAATGCCTGAACCTAAAGTGGTGGTATGTTGTGGTTCTTGCGCTAGTACAGGAGGTATCTTTAGGGGCATGTACAATATAGAGGGAGGTGTTGACCAATTTATTCCTGTTGACGTTTATGTTGCAGGATGTGCTTGTCGACCCGAACAAATTATTGATGGTGTGGTGGTTGCTTTAGGTATTTTGGAAGAAAAGACTAAGGAAATAGAAAAGACAATCAAGTTGGCAAATAAACCTGTTGTAGAAGAAGATGGACAGGTTAACCGCAGAAATATGCCTGCCGAATTAACATACGAAACAGCAGTATAAAAGCAATAGTTGATACTTAAAATAGTTGGTTTACGAGATGTAGAAGGTTACAATCTTTTTGAATCAAGTGAATCAATCATTTTAATCACACTAAATCATTTAATCAGTGATATATGAATAAAATAGAAACAACATTAGAAAAGGTAAGCTCCGATATTGGAAGCTTTTATAAATACGATCAGCATCATTTCATCGTAATGAATGCGAACGATTTAGGCGATAAGATAGAAGTTCAATGGTTCTTCCATGATTATGCGGATGCCAAAAACATCACCATGTTTTGGCTTCAGTGTGCAGATACGGATAGAATACCATCTATTAATGGCTCGGTTGCTTCCGCTTGGGTTGCAGAGTCTGAAATTGCAGATTTATTAGGGTTGGATATTGAAAATGCTATAGCTGGATTTGTTTTGGAACACGATTCTCCTATTGCACCTTTACGTAAAAAGAAAAAGTAATTTATGAAACAAAAATTTGAGATACCAGTTGGTGCACAGCATATTTCTCTGTTAGAGCCCTTACATTTTAAGCTGACTACAGAAAATGAAACAATAGTTGACGCAGATGCTAATTTATACTATGTACACCGTGGTATAGAAAATGCCTGCACAACAAAATTTAAATACCGTCAGGTACCATTAGTGGTAGGACGTGTTTGTGGTCTTTGTTCTGTTTCTCATGGAACTGCTGCTGCACAGGTAATTGAAAAATTAACAAAGGTTGAGATTCCTTTAAGGGCAAAATACTTGCGGATGCTTGTTATTGAGCTTGACCGTATTCACTCACATTTATTATGCTTGGCACACGTTGCAGAGAATTCAGGATTCGAAGCTTTGTTTATGCAAACAATGCGTGACCGTGAATATTCAATGGAGTTGTTAGAGTCTGTTTGTGGCAACCGTGTACAATATGATTATTCAATTGTAGGAGGTGTTAATCGTGATTTAAGACCCGATGTCGCTGCAGATATTAAGACCAAATTGGCATTGCTTAAACCTAGAGTAGAAGCACTTCATGAAGTGTTTGAAACCAATTGGACTTTATCATTGAAGAATAAAGGTATCGGGACTATTTCAAAGGAAATGGCGATGAAATTAAATGCGGTAGGTCCTTTAGCAAGAGCGGCAGGTGTTCCGATTGATGTGCGTAACGAAACGGAAGATTTATTGCCTTGGAAAGAATTAGGTTTCGAAATGATTTTAGATACAGCAGGCGATGTGTATGCTCGTAATATGGTTCGTATCAAAGAATTATATGTGGCTTTCCGTATCATCGATAATATCTTGAATGGTCTGCCAGAAG
>CANCKV010000195.1 GCA_947378615.1 Chitinophagaceae bacterium
ATGAATGACAATTGGTTGAGGTAGTTTTTTGATTTCCTCAATTCTATTTATCAATTCTCCCAATGGAATATTGATAGACCCTTTAATACACTCCATCTGATACTCCCATGTATTCCTAACATCAATAATACTAACCGTTGGATTCTCCAACATTGATTTTATCTTTTCCATGCTTTATATTTTATCAATCAATCAATTTTACAAATCATTCTCCCTAAAACCAGAAACTAGTAACCTACTCATCACTCATAACTCATTTTTCTCCCTCCTAATCGTATCCCATAAGAAAAATCCTCCGGAAATGTTTAATACATTTTGATAGTCATTCTGCACCAAAATCCGTTGTGCTAAGTAGCCTCTCAATCCTATTTGACAAAAGATATATATTTTTCTATCCGTTGGTATTTCATTCAATCGACTCCTCAACTCATCAACAGGAATATTAATCGCCCCTTCGATAGTTCCTGCTTCAAATTCTTTTGCAGTCCGAACATCTATTAATAGGTCGTCAGTTTCTGCTTTATTCATTCCATCCCAATGAGCCACTTTTAACACACCGTTGAGGATATTTTCTGCAACAAATCCTGACATATTAATCGGGTCTTTTGCTGAAGAAAAAGGTGGTGCATAAGCATGTTCAAATTCCAACAAATCGTAAATAGTACCCTTGTTTTGAATAATTGATGCAAACACATCTAGGCGCTTATCCACTCCGTCAACTCCTGCAATCTGAGCCGAATATAGCCGTCCATCTTTTGGAGAAAAGGCAATTTGAATAGACATCTGATTAGCATCGGGATAATAGCCGGCATGAGAACCACTATGTGTAGTTGAAATGCGATGTTCAATTGATAATGCAGTCAAGTGTTTTGATGCCACACCTGTAGTGCCCACCACCATATCAAATACCTTTACTATAGCCGTATTAATAGAACCACCATATTTTCGAACATTACCCAAGACAATATTATCTGCACAAATCCGCCCTTGTTTATTCGCAGGACCTGCCAAATAAGTAATCATTGATTGCTTTGTAATAGGATTCATAAACTCAATTGCATCACCTACTGCATAGATGTCGGGATTAGAGGTTTGCATATATTCATTCACCCAAATACCTTTAGCTGTGCCGAGTTTCAAACCTGCCGCAACGGCCAATTTAGTATCAGGACGCACGCCAATTGAAAGGATGACAATGTCTGCATCTAATGCTGCCGAATCTTTTAATAAAACCTTCAATTGACCATTCGTATTCTCAAAACCTGCAACGGTTGTATTTAATCTAAGGTTTACGCCTTTAGAACGGATATGTTGTTGTATGATTGCGGCAATCGGATAATCAACAGGGGCTAGAATCTGATTCCCCATTTCAATGATTGTCACTTCAATACCTAGGTTATGTAGGTTTTCCGCCATCTCCAAGCCAATGAAACCTGCACCAATTACCACTGCTTTTTTGGTTGTATGCTTCTGCGTATAACTTTTTATATAATCGGTATCTGCAACATTGCGAAGTGTAAAAATTCCTTCTAACTGAATGCCCGGTAGGGGAGGACGTACCGGTTCAGCACCCGGAGAAAGCACTAGCTTGTCGTAATATTCCACATATTCCCGTCCTGTATTTAGGTCTCTAACTGAAACTTTCTTTTCAGCTGCATCAATTCCAATTACCTCATTCCGAACCCGAACATCAATATTGAAACGGCTATTGAATCCTGCTGCAGTTTGCACAAAGAGTTTATCCCTTTCCTTAATTACATTGCCAATATAATAAGGCAATCCACAGTTTGCATAAGACACAGATTCGCCTTTTTCAAACATTACAATCTCTGCTTTCTCATCCATTCTTCTCAATCTTGCTGCAGTACTCGCTCCCCCTGCAACAGCCCCAATTACAATATATTTCATATTATCTGATGATTTATTTTAAGCAAAGAAATGGAGATAAAAGGTTTCGCTTTGTAACTTATGTTACTTATACTATGAACATAGAGTATTTTGAGACAAATTATTTCCTTAACTAAATCTAACTAATAAGTTAATATTGATTTATTTGTACAAATTCATAGCATTCCTTTTAATAATTAATCAATTATTAAAAGCGTTAC
Source organism: Chitinophagaceae bacterium (assembly GCA_947378615.1). Lineage (GTDB taxonomy): Bacteria > Bacteroidota > Bacteroidia > Chitinophagales > Chitinophagaceae > Parasediminibacterium. The sequence goes on from CANCKV010000195.1 coordinate 2,109, forward strand.
AATCAGACCGCTTCAAATGAAAATATTAAGCTATTGCCCCTCCCCTACCTCCATAAATTGGGACTATTGGCTCTTTATCCTAATCTGACTTCTTGGCAATCATATTGAAAAGATAATTTCTCTGAATAATTAATTCTACCTAGACAAATTAAGAAATTCAACCCCGTAAACCCATTAACCAAACGGTCTGATATTAAAATCTGGGTATTAAAACAATTAACCAAATGATCTGCAATAAATGGCAGGCTACAAAAACCATCAACCAAGTACCCTGAGATAAATGGCAGGGTACCTAGTTTGTCATGTAAGCGGCGTTCACACTTGTTTATCAATTCCGCTGAATTAAGGAATGGATAAAACTAAATCTGTCAATGTTGAATTATAGACTAGGAAGAATTCCCGAATGATTTATATATGGAAACGGAAATTTATAGATTTATCGACTTAAATCATTTAAAATCATCATTAACTTCTGACTCATCAATATTTAGTAAGCTTGTTACATTCAGATTTAATATGTTTGATACAATTTCAAGCATGGATAAGGACAGAAAGACAAATACATTCAGGGCATTTAAAAACCGTAACTATCGGTTATTCTTTTCTGGTCAATCTGTGTCTCTAATTGGCACATGGATGCAAAGAACGGGCGTCAGTTGGGTGGTTTATACAATGACACATTCCACATTCATGTTGGGGTTAACCATCTTTGCTTCACAGTTCCCCTCCTTTCTATTTTCATTGTGGGGAGGTATCCTTGCCGATAGGTATAACCGTTTTAAGATATTACTTTTAACACAAACCTGTTCCTTGATTCAGGCATTATTGTTGGCAATACTCATCCTCACCAATCATTTTGTTGTTTGGGAAATACTTACGTTGAGTGTGATTCTTGGTATTGTAAATGCTTTCGATTTGCCTGCAAGACAACCATTAGTTCATGAATTAATCAGTAATAAGGAGGATATTCCTAATGCTCTCGCCCTTAATTCTTCGATGGTAAATGTTGCCCGTTTGATTGGACCTGCCTTATCTGGAATTGTGTTGGGAAAATTTGGTGCAGGCATCTGTTTTCTATTAAATGCCATTAGCTTTTTGGCAGTCATCATTTCTTTGTTATTAATAAAATTGCCTACATATACGGTATTACCGATAAAGAAAAATATTTTTGCAGATATTTCTGATGGCTTTGTTTACTTACAGAAAACGAAGGCTATTAGTTTGATATTGCTATTGCTTTCAATCACTAGCCTGTTGATATTGCCTTATGATACGTTGTTACCTGTCTTTGCCAATATTATATTCAAGGGAGATGCAACCACCTTTGGTTGTATCAGTAGTTTTATCGGGTTAGGTGCGATCAGTGGCACCATATTTTTGGCTTCGAGGAAGAAAGGGTCTAGTCTCAAAGGATTACTTTTTGTAAATATCAGTCTGTTAGGCATTGGGTTAATTCTTTTTTCAAGAATAACTTATTTTCCTATTGCAATGTTGTTTGCCACCATGTCAGGCTTTGGGGCAATGTCGCAAAGTACCATTTGCTTGACACTTATACAGATTAAAACAGATGCGTCCATGCGAGGGAGAGTAATGAGTTATGTGGCAATGTCTTATTTTGGAATGCTTCCATTAGGCAGTTTGTTGATAGGAACGATTTCTCAAAAGATTGGCGCTCCAAATACGTTACTTTGTCAAGGAATAATAGCTATTATCGTGGGTATTTTTGTGGCTGCATATCTAAAAAAGGAAAAGATAAGAAAAGAGGACATGAAACAAATAGAGGAGGCAGAAGAAAGGGCTGTCGAAGGGATTTGAGTTTGAACTAGACACAACCATTGAAGAACTCATGAAAATACATCCTGATGTAACACTGAATGAGGAGGAAGTAACGGTTTTTAAAAGGCGCATAATTGCCTTTACAGGAAGCGACCTTAAAGTTGTATTGAGGGTAAATAATATCAAGCATTTAGTATTGAGTAGTATCCCTACAAGTGGCTTAGTGCTTTCAACTTTGCGTGAAGCGGCCGATGAGGACTATCAGATAACTGTGTTAGAAGATTGCTGTACAGATAGTGATGAAGAAACACATCGTGTGTTGATGAAAAATTTTTCCTCGACTAGCCGAGGTAGTAACGGTGGGAGAATGGATTGAAAAATTGATGAGCTAGAAAATATGAATGATGAGCAATCTGTGAAGCATTTGGAATTTATATTAATAAAAAGAAAGTCGTTCTAATGGAACTACTGAACTTTTCTTTTCATACAACCGATTAAAAATGAATGATTATGTTAGTCGTAAAACTTAAAACGGATCGTTTAGATTAGAGGTTCTTGAATTGTCAAGAATTATTATTTTAAAATTAGTTGCAGGTATTAAGTTTTAATTCCTTCATTTTTAACAATGTAAGATTCAATATAATCTTACGATTCTAATTAAAACTTAATACCTACAACTTATAACTTACAACTTATTGATTTTCCTTCAACTTCAATTCCCAAGCCCAAGCAGTTGACATCATGTCTTCTAGACTGTTTTTCAATACCCAATTCAGTCCCTTTACTGCATATTCATTATTTGCATATATCGCTACCACATCACCACCACGACGAGGTCCGATTTCATAATTCAATTTAACACCGCTTACTTTCTCAAAAGTCTTTATGGCCTCTAAAACAGTAATTCCGTTGCCTGAACCTAGATTAAAAACATCACATTTCGTTTCATTTTTCTTGTCAATTAAATATTGTAAGGCAAGAGTATGTGCATGCGCAATATCACAAACATGAATATAATCTCTCAAACAACTTCCATCTCTTGTGGGGTAATCGCTACCATAAACCATCATCTTAGGCAACTTACCTATTGCAGTCTGCGTAATTGCAGGTACAAGATTCATCGGTCTTCCTATTGGCAATTCGCCAATTAAAGCAGATTTATGTGCTCCTACGGGATTAAAATAACGAAGTAAAATACTATTTGCTTCAGCTACCTTAGAAAAGTCCTGAATCATTACTTCTCCCATTTGTTTCGTTGCACCATAAGGACTTTCAGCTTTTTTAGTTGGTGTATTTTCGGTAACAGGAATGCTGTCAGGATTGCCATAAACAGTACAAGAAGATGAAAATACAAAGTAAGGAACCTTATACTCTTCTACACATTTCAGCAAATTGATAAGAGAAAACATATTATTCTCATAATAAAATAACGGCTTATCAACAGATTCACCCACTGCTTTGTAAGCTGCAAAATGAATGATACCTGTAATATCTTTATTTTCTTCAAAGATATTTTTAGTTGCTTCGAATTCTTTCAAGTCAACCGTATAGTTCTTTACTTTTTTACCAGTAATCTTTTCTATACCATCCAACGATTTAATAGAAGAACTTGAGTTGTCATCTACAGAAATTACTTCAAAACCATTTTCAATTAAATCAACAATAGTGTGTGAACCAATGTAGCCACATCCACCTGTTACTAATATTTTAGCCATTTTCAGTTAATTAAGTTGGCAAAGTAATGAATTATACCTTAACCAATATTTACAAATAATTATTTTCACTCCCAATTCTCACCTTTCTCCATCCAACTCATCACTTATCACTCATAGTTCATCACTTAACTTCCCTTTTCCGGTCTCATCTGAGGAAACAACAACACATCTTGAATTGACGGGCTGTTTGTCATCAGCATACAAAGTCGGTCGATTCCAATTCCAATACCACTCGTAGGAGGCATTCCATATTCAAGAGCACGCAGGAAGTCGTTATCAATAAACATCGCTTCGTCATCACCACGTTCCATAAGCTTAGCCTGTTCTTCAAAACGATTGCGCTGATCGATAGGATCGTTCAATTCACTGTAGGCGTTTGCTATTTCTTTACCGTTTACCATCAATTCAAATCTTTCTACCAAACCTTCCTTACTACGATGCTTTTTAGTCAAAGGACTCATCTCAACAGGATAATCGATGATAAAAGTTGGTTGAATGTATTTATGTTCACTCGTTGCACCGAAGATTTCATCAATCAATTTTCCCTTTCCAATATTAGTGGGCACGCCGATATCCAATTTCTTGCAAACATCTCTTAGTCCTTCCTCATCCAAATTGCTCACATCAATTCCCGTATTTTCTTGAATCGCCTCATGAATGCTTATCCGCTTGAAAGGTGCCTTAAAGCTTATTGTTTGTTCACCCACAGTTACTTCTGTTGTTCCATGCAATGCGATGGCTATTTGCTCAAACAATTGCTCTGTCGTTTCCATCATCCAAAAATAATCCTTGTAGGCGGTGTACCATTCCAAAACGGTAAATTCAGGGTTATGCGTTCTATCCATCCCCTCATTTCTGAAGTTGCGACTAAATTCATACACCCAATCAAACCCACCTACAAT
>CANCKV010000196.1 GCA_947378615.1 Chitinophagaceae bacterium
ATTTTATGTTTGAACGATTATATTTTTAAAACCGAAGTAAATGATTATTCTTGGATTAAACGCGTATCACGCAGACTCATCTGCCGCAATTTTTATTGACGGTAAAATGATAGCTGCAACGGAAGAGGAAAGATTTTTGCGAATCAAACATTGGGCAGGATTTCCTAAAGAGGCTATTAAGTTTTGTTTAAAAGAAGCCGGAGTTTCTTTAAATGAAGTGGATTATATCTGTATTGGCAGAGATCCGAAAGCCAAACTTTGGAACAAAGCAAAGTATTTATTAAAAAGTTTGCCTAAGAAGAATACTTTGATTTTTGATAGATTAAAAAATAGAGGCAAAATTAAAAGCCTTGAAGCTGAATTTGCAGAAATGAGTGGGTTGTCTGAAGCTATTATTAAACCCAAAATCATTAATGTTGAACATCATAGGAGTCACTTGGCTTCTGCTTTTTTTGCTAGCCCTTATGAAGAGTCAGCGATTTTATCAATTGATGGGTCGGGTGATTTCAGTACAACAATGATTGCATACGGAAAAGGGAATCAGATTACTGTATTAGATTCTGTTGATTTTCCAGTAAGCGCCGGTTTGTTTTATACAGCATTCACACAATATTTGGGGTTCCCACATTATGGTGATGAATACAAAGTAATGGGCCTTGCGCCATATGGAAAACCAGTATATGTTGAACAAATTAGAGAAGTACTGAAGTTTACAGATAATGGTCTTTTTGATTGGGATGCAGATTACTTTGTTAATCCTAATGAAATTAAAATGGATATGGATACCCATATTCCAATCATTTCAAATTTATATGGTCAAAAATTAGTCGACAAATTTGGCCCTGCTAGGAAGGAAAAAGAAGAATTAACTCAAAAACATAAGGATTTAGCAACCAGTGTTCAGAGAGTTTGCGAAGAATTGATTTTACATATATTAAATCATTTACAGGCAAGAACAGGTTCAAAAAACATTTGTATTGCCGGAGGAGTTGCACAGAATTCTGTTGCAAATGGTAAAGTACTTGAAAATACAGCTTTTGAAAATTTGTATATCCCTTCTGCGGGACATGATGCGGGAATTAGCATGGGTTCTGCTTTATATGCTTATAATCATATTTTAAAACAACCTAGAGCGGAAGCAATTTATAGTGCTTATACTGGTAGTAGATTTACCAATGAAGAAATTGAAATTTTTCTGAAAGAGCAAGGAATTAAATACCAGAGACTTAACGACGATGAATTGTATGATAAGATCACTAATAAATTAATTGAACCAGGTGTTGTTGGATGGTTTAGTGGAAGGGCAGAATTTGGTCCGAGAGCCCTCGGTGGAAGAAGCATCATTGCAGATCCCCGAAATAATCAGGCCAAAGAATTGTTGAACGCAAAAATAAAACGTAGAGAAAGCTTTCGGCCATTCGCTCCTAGTATTTTGAAAGAATATGTTAGTGAATTTTTCACAAAAGTTGAGGATGTGCCATTTATGGAAAAAGTATTTCCTATTAAACCTGAAAAGCATAGTCTAATACCTGCAGTAACTCACGTTGATGGTACTGGTAGATTACAGACCGTAACAAAAGATGTTAGCCCAAGGTATTATGCACTAATTGATAAGTTTAGAGAGAAGACTGGAATTCCAATTCTTTTAAATACTTCTTTTAATGAAAATGAACCTATTGTAAATACACCTGCCGAAGCTTTATCTTGTTTTTTAAGAACACAGATGGATATGCTGGTTTTAGAAAATTGCCTAATTGTTCGGGAAGATAATCTACATGCAATTCTATAAATAATACATTGAAAGCACTCATTATTACCCAGGTATTTTATCCAGATACAGTTGCGACAGGGCAAGTCTTGTGGGATTTGGCAGATTATATGCAGCAGCATGAATGCACTGTAACAGCTTTTACTAGTAAATATGCTTACGAAGACAAATCAAAAGAATATCTTTCTGATGAGATCGTAAATGGAGTAACAATTAAAAGATTATGGCAGACAAGACTTGGGAAAGGCAATGTATTGTATAGGATTATAGACTTTTTAAGTTTTAATATTAGTGTATTTTTTAAACTCCTATTTATTAGCAGTAAAAAATATGATGTCATAATAGGAACAACAGTGCCTCCTTTCTTATCTTTTATCGGAGTATTTATCTCGAAAATAAAAAAGATCCCATTTTGCTATTATGTTATGGATTTACAGCCCGAGCTTAGTATTCAATCTGGGTTGATAAAAGACAAATCCATTACTGAGAAATTCTTCACAAAGCTTGGCAATTACAGTATCCGAAATTCTAATAAACTGATTTCTTTAGACCAGTTTATGACATCATACCTGATTAAACGAGGAGCAAAACCTGATAACATACTTACTGTTCCTATATGGCCACTAATTGACGAAAAATATTCAGGTGATAGAAATTCAAATTCATTCAGAATAGAAAATGGCTTTGGAAACAAAATTGTGATCATGTATTCTGGTAACCATGCCTATGTTCATCCACTCGATACTTTGTTGGAAGTTGCAAATGAATTGAAAGACGATAGTCGTTTCCTTTTTGTTTTTGTTGGTGGGGGAGTTAGAAGGGCTGATGTTACTGATTTTAAGCTAAAACATCGGTTAGATAATATTTTGCAGCTAGAATTTCAGCCTAGAAATAAAACACATATTTCATTGGCATCTTCAGACATCCAAGTGGTTGTTATGGGCAACAACCTAGTTGGGTATACACACCCCAATAAAATTTATGGAGCACTTTTTGTTGGTAAACCTATATTATATATCGGACCTATACCTTCACATATTTCAGAAATATTAACCGGCCTTGATGGAAATATAAGTGCGCAACATGGTGAAGTAACAATCATCATAAATGAACTGATTAAATTTGCGGCATTACAAAAAATTGATTGGGATGAAGTTGGCCAAAACAATATTGATTACTGTATAGGGAATTTTGAACCCCAAAAATTGAAAGAAAAGATCAGATCTTTTATTATTAAATAGCACCCAGGATTACATGAGATTGATAAGGCAATTAAAGTTCATTTTAAACACAATCAATGTAAAACTTGATCTAGGGTTGATCCTATTAATATTTATTGGCACTTTATTGGAGTCTTTAAGTATTGGTTTAGTCATTCCTTTTATAGCATTTCTAATTAAAGGTAATTCGTTTACTCATTTGCCTTTTATACAATACTTTGGAGTACTAAGTGAAGGAACGAGTTCTCATGAAATGCAATCTTTAAAGATTTTAGCTGCTATTTTTGGAGTCTACTTTTTAAAAGCCTCTTTTTTGACTTTTACTACTCAGCGTCAAAGCAAATTTGTTCATTCAGTAGAACTTAGCCTTTCTGAGAAAACACTTGAGTCTTATCTATCTCATAACTACGACTTTTTTTTAAAAAACAGTGCCTCTAAATTCATTCAAAACATTTATACAAATTCCAATAATCTCGCTATCTATTTGAACAGCAGTCTTCATTTTTTTAGTGACAGTTTTTTATTAATTGTTATTGCGGTTATCCTTTTCTTTTTTCAGCCTGTTAGAATTTTAATTATATCTACAATAATCGGTTTATTGCTTTTTGCTTTCTTAAAATTCACAAGAACCTATAATAAAAAGTGGGGGGCAGTAAAAAGCAGTTGTGATCAGCAAAGAATAAAATTGCTCACAAACTCATTTCAGATTATAAAAGATATTAAGCTTTATAATAAGGAAGTATATTTTTTAAACAAATTCAAGGAGATCAACAAAAAGTCGGTGAACGCCTCAAAGAATCACTCTATATTTTTGAAATTGCCATCCCTTTGGCTAGATGTATTTGCAATTTTTGGAATTGGCATTCTAGTAGGCACAATGGTGATGCAAGGTCGAAAAGTGGATGAAATACTTCCCATTTTAGGACTTTATGCTGTAGCAACATTTAGAATTCTGCCTACTGCAAATAGGTTACTCTATAATTATCAATTGATGAAATTTCATACGCCGATCGTGGAACAGATTTCTTCGGATCTTGAAAAAGTAAGAGAATTGGAAGGTATTGATCATTTTGTATCTAATGAGCTCTCAACAGTGCAATTAGAATTCAGGGATATCAATTTTAGTTATAACGATTTTGATAAAAATGTGTATGAAGATTTGAATTTCAAAATTGTTAGGGGTGAATTTGTAGGAATTATTGGGAAAAGTGGCGCTGGCAAAACTACTTTGATTGATCTTTTGAGCGGTTTATTAACGCCAGACAGTGGTGAAATTTATTTCAATGGCGATCGGGTTGAAAACAGTTCCATGTTTTTAAAAAACAGAATTGGATATGTTTCCCAATCTGTAAACCTTTTAGAGGATTCAATTTTGCACAATATAGCACTTGGGGTGGAATTGGAAAAGATTGACATGGCTCAGGTAAAAAAAGCAATTGAAATTGCCCAGATTGATCGAGTGATTTCTAAATTGGAACATGGGATCGATACTTTGATTGGTGAAAAAGGAGTGCAACTTTCTGGCGGCCAACGGCAGCGGATTGCTATTGCACGTGCACTATACGATAACCCATCTATTTTGATTTTTGATGAAGCTACCAATTCATTGGATACAGAAGTTGAAGATGAAATCATGAATGCAATTCATAGGTTGAAGGGTTCAAAGACTATCATCATGGTGAGCCATAAAACCTCAATTCTGGAAGAATGTGATCAGGTATATAAAATTGAAAATGGTAAGATCATAAAAGTTGATCGCCTTGATGAGGTTATTTAGAGCAAGTTAAAAACTTTGTATTTACTGTAATTAAATGAGTAATAAACCGACCATTTCTATAATTATCCCAACTTCAGGAACGCCAGAATATATTGAAGAGTGTTTGAATTCAATTTGTAGGCAAAACTTAAAGGAAGGGCAAGACTTTGAAGTATTGATTGGAATTGACCATTGTGAAGAAAGCAAGAATGTACTGAATCGAATTAAGCAAAATTATTCTAACCTTAGGATTTTCTATTTTCTTGAAAAATGTGGGCCTTATATAATTAGGAATACTTTAGCCAGATTGTCTGTTGCTGATTACTTTTTGTTTTTTGATTCAGATGATTTAATGCCTGAACAATTTTTGTCAAAAACTTACCAAGCTTTGAATTCTGCAGATGCAATCTTTTATTATTATAAATTCTTTATTGATGCCCAAAATGTAGATGGAATAAGTAATAGAAGCTTTGATTATCATTCAATAAGTAAAATTAGAGAAGAAAAAATGTTTGTGGGAATGTCTTCGGGCAATACCCCTAATAGCCGGAAAAAGAAATCCTTTTATGCGAGGGTTTCTACCAACCTTAAAAATGGTAACATCTTTAAATTGAATTTTTATCTAAACTGGGCAATTAAAACTTATGCGCATGCTTTTCTTTCAGGGGCATTTGTGATCCGCAAAGAATTATTTTTTGATATGGACGGTTTCAGGCCATGGCCAGTAGGGGCAGACACTGAGTTAAAGATGCGATTCAAGAAATTTAATGTTGACCCAGTAAAGATGAGTTATAGATCTCCGTTTTATAAAAGGGTACATGAACATAATCTAACGCTAGAAAAGGGAACATCAATCGGATCAAGTTTAAGGAATAAGTATGAAGTCTTAATGGTATCCTCTATTGATCAAAAAAATCCAATGGTTACTTCAGGTAATTATTACAACTTATAGTTATAAAACTGTCTTTGCTATTTTAATCATCGTTAGTATTATTTGATTTTGGAACATTATTTGATTAGTCGTTTTAATTTAAATTTATACTATAAAGATAAAAAGTCAAACTCTGTTAAAGGGGTTGATTGGCTGAGGCATAGGTTTGAGTTGTTTGAAAATCTCTGTTTGCCTTCCATTGCGCAGCAAACATGTAAACAATTTACATGGCTCTGCCTTTTTGATCGAAATACTCCAGTTCAATATTGCAAAAGAATTGAAATGATAGCAAGCAAATATTCCTTTTTTGTTCCGCTTTATTTAAATCAAACGGAAACAGACAATCTGAATAATTTCTTAATTGAATACATTTCATCAAAATTGCCTTCAAACAAAAAAGTAATCATTACCAGCAGAGTGGATAACGATGATGCTTTACATTGTGAATTTATCCTGGAAGTGCAAGCTATTGCCAAATTGAATGAATCAAATGATTTTATTATCAATTTTGATTTTGGATATCAGTTAATTACAAAAATGAATTTTCTATTTAGGATTAAGCATCCTAGCAATCATTTTTTAACAAGGATTGAAACTGATATAAAGAACTTTAAAACGGTTATGGATTTCAATCATATGAAAGCTTCTGTACATGCAAAAATTGAACATGTGGCAATGCCCAAAAAGCCAATGTGGTTAGAAATTATTCATGAAAGAAATGTTTCAAATGATTACTCCATCTCTTTAAAGTCATTCCCTGTATTTAAAAGAGTTGAGTTGAATGAGTTTGGCATTAATTTGACAACTAA
>CANCKV010000197.1 GCA_947378615.1 Chitinophagaceae bacterium
CTCTATTACTATTACTTTTAAACTTTAATCTACCGAAATGAATTTCTTTAACCGATTCTCTCCCAAATGTTCTTCTTCTCCATTTTGATTCAATTCATTTGTCCTACTAGATTCCATCGGAGATGGTACAACGTTGATGATAGGAATATACTTTGGATATTTATTGTTATTCTTAGTTCGCTTTTTTAAATAATATATTGTTTCTGTATTTACAACTTTAATTTGATCATAAAGCATCCATAAACCTTCAATAGGATATAATCCAAATATATTTTATTTTCTATTAATGTAAAGTCAGATGAGTTTCTAATATCTATTAATATTTCATTTCTATCAATAGCTTCTTGCATAATTTTAAACGGCTCAATCAAATTGAATAAAAAATTATTGTTTAGATTTACAAGGTCATTACTAGTTTTACAAATCCTAATCCACTCATCAATTTTAGTATTTAATAGGCTAAAAGCTTGGCTCAATTCAATATTTAATGCCTTCAATTGGGGGGCAGACAAACTTACTATATCAGGCATCGTCAATACATGATTAATCATGTTCTCAAACTCTTGATAATTTTCCACATTTTCTACTTCTTCAGCTACAGTAGTTGGATTCCTTATATCTTCAACTCGTATGGTAAATGAATAAGGAAGCAATAAGATGGAAGACTCGTTTGACTGAATACTAGGAAATATAAGTGCTAATATTTGTTTTGCATTTAGTTCTGATTCGTGTTTGGCATAAGTGTATGCTCCCAAACTAATATTCATCAACTTTAATTCAATTTTCTTTTCATCTGAAAGTTCGGAAATTGCTGTCATACCAAACTTCTCTTGAAAGACTAGTATTTCTTTTATGTATGGGTCAATCCAATTAGTAAATGCAATCCTAGAAGTATTATAATTCGACGATTCTATAGCTGTTGGATGTCTTAATGTCGAATATTTTTTTGCTATTTCAATAAATCTCTCAAGTGTTTTTATATTGATCTCTTTGTTTTCAGTATCATCGGACATATTTACTAACGAATCATGTAAGAATTGAAATAATTTAAATTGACTGAATTTATGATGCTCTTTCTCAAATAATAAACTTGCTGCTATTTGCCCTGCAATACAAATTTTATCCGATATTAAATAGCCGAATTTGAGTAATTCTACTACAATCTCAGACTGAAGAACATTTTTTCTACCACTAAATATAACTGCTTTCAACCTAAATGTTTTAAAATGCTTGAAATAATAACTAACCGAATCTCAATGTGCATGCAAAGCTTTCAAATAGAAACTTCCTCTACACTAATCAATTTTCAAATACTTCTTTTGGGGCTTATTTTCAATAGCATCATCCTTCCCCTCTTGATTTATATTTTTTTCTGTTTCTCCCCCAATCAATTCTGAATAAATATGTAAGATGGGCAAATATTCAGGGTAACTTTTATTATTCTCTGAACGCTTTTTGAGATAAGATAATGTCATAGGATCTACAACTCGATAAAGTTCATAGAATATCCAAAGCAAATCAACAGGGCAGATTCCAATACAATAGTTATTTTCAAAATAATTATAATTAGGATTATTCTTTAAGTTAGTTAGTGTTTGATTTCTATCTATTAATCCCTGCATATTTATAAAGCTATCAAGTACATTTGCTTTGAAGTTGTCAAATATTTCAATAGAACTATTGTTTTTCTTACAAAATAGAATCCATGACTCTAATTTAATATTTAAATTTTTGAATGGCTCACTCAATTCTGAATTCAAGGCCTTCAATTGCAATGCAGTTAAATTCCGAATGTCAGGTATTTTAAGTGCAGGGAAGAGACATTCGAAAGTGTCATCCTCCTCTACTTCCAAATTTTTATTAGTATCCAATCTACTCGTTTCATCTTCTTCTTGAATCATTTCCAGCATAGAATTGAATTCAATAGGGAGCATTAAAATAGTAGGTTCTGCTGATTGATTGGTAGGAATTAAAAGCTCGAGGATTAATTTTGCATTTGATTCTGCTTCATGTTTACTATGTGAGTATCTTCCCATACTAATATTGAGTAACTTGGTTTCAATTTTAGTTTCGTTTGAAAGAATAATTAAATCCAAGAACCCACTTTTTTTTTGTAACTCTTGAATATTATCTCTTAAATTGTCAAACCAATCTGAAAATACTCGTCTCGAATTGTTATATGCCAATACCAATTCATGTGTAGGATGCTTTATTCGAGGAAATTCCTTAGCTATTTTCAAGAATTCAAGAATTGACTTTAGCCATACTTCCTTACCCTCTGTTGTGTTTGATTCAGGCAATAATAAATCATATATGAATTGTGCTTTCCTAATAATGCCAAAATTCTTATGCTCCTCTTCAAACAAAAGATAACCTCCTAATTGACCTGCAATACAAAGTTTATCCGCCATTAGATAGCCACACTTAATCATTTGTGTTTCTGTGTCAAAATTGATGACACTGTTTTCTGTATTAAATACGATTGCTTTCATTTACTAGTCATTTATTCCTTGAGTTTGAAAAAATTTCTTTCTATATTAATATTCAGTCAACGGTTTTCCTATCAAATCTTCCCCCTAGTCAATATTCAAAAACTTTTTAATTGGAGGCTTTTCTGTTCCATCCTCATTTAATTCTTGATGTAAATTATCTACAATATCCGGGAAAACAATTTCAGGTAATATATGAAGGACAGGAAAATACTTTGGGTACATTGTATTATTAATAGTTCGCATTTTTAAATATCCTAAAGTCTCCTTATTGACTACTTTATAGCGTTCATAGAAATCCCAAAGCATTTCAAAATCTAAAATCCCAATATAAATTTGGTTTTTGAAAGAATTAATTCTAGGGTTATTCTTTATGTCTGTCAACGTTTGATTGTGGTTAATTACATTTTGCATGGTTTCGAAATGTTGACCCACATTTGATTCAAAATCGGTCAAAATATTCTGCAAATCGGTTTCTTTTTTACATCTCCTAATCCAATCTTCAAATTTTACACTGAGAATCCCAAAATCCTCACTCAATTCTCCATTTAATGCCTTTAATTGCAGTGCAGTCAAGTACTTCACTTCAGGAATTTCCAACACTCCAATCAAGTTACTAAATTCTAAAATTGCTTCATTTCCTTCGGTAGGCTCTCCTTTTTCTTCTACTGTATCTGAGTCGGTAGGAAGGGAAAATTCATAAGGCAGCATTAAAATGGTTTCTTCACTTGCTTGATTAGTTGGAAACAAAAGTTCCAATATCAGTTTTGCATTCGACTCCGATTCGTGTTTACTGTGTGTATAACTACCCACACTTATATTCAGTAAGGAAGTTTCAATTTTCTTATCTTTAGAAAGGGCGCTTAATACTAACAAGCCAATTCCTAATTGATTTTTTATATTGTTGATTCTATAGGTGTCGAACCAATCTGAAGTCTTTCTTCTAAGCGTATTATACTTTATTAATAACTCCTTTGATGTATTTTTTCTTTTCGAAAATTCTTTAGTAATAACAATAAGTTTCTGAAGCGTCTTTAGTTGTACTTCCTTGTCTTCCAATTCACTATCATCACATAACACTATATCATATAAAATCTGCACTTTCTTAATAATGCTAAATTTCTTATGTTCTTCTTCAAACATAATATTATAGGCTAATTGTCCTGCAATACAAAGTTTGTCGGCTATTAGATAGCCATATTTAATCATTTGGGTTTCGGCATCTAGATTTATAGTAGTATTCTCGGTATTAAATACGATTACTTTCATTATTATTTTTTTCATTTGACATTTAAAACTGTCATGTTTTGAATCTATTCTTTGCACCTTTCATGTAAATAAAAATCTAAGCGTTTTGCAAATATCTTACTACTATAACCCTACATTAAATTCTTGTAACCTACAATTCAATATACTTTTTCTTATGTTGAATTGCGAATCCTTCATCACTCAACTTATTTAGTTCCTCCATTTTTTCTTTATTTATATAATTAGGTAGGATACATAAGAAAGGCAAGTTTTGAGGATAGGAAGAATTATGACAGGTCTGCTTGATTAATTCCTCTATGGTAAAATCATCTAACACTTTACATTTTCGATAGTAATTCCACACACTTTGTAAAGAGGTTACTCCAATTTTGATCGTAAATGACACAGCATCAAGGTGTATTCTATTTTGATTATCAAGTAGCATTTGATTGGAATTGATTCCCTTTTGAAAAATTTTCAATGTTTCTTCCAAATGATTGAAATCATTATCCTGTGTTTTACCATTTAAATTGAGCATCCAATTATCCATATTCTCTCTAAACAATTGTCCCGATTCTTTCAATTGTTCTCGAATTGATTTAAGTTGCAAGCCTGTAAGTGAGGCTGTATCTGGAAAGGAAAAAGTGGTCATTATTTGATGTTCGTCAATTAGATCGGTAGTTTCATTATCACGATTAATTAAAAATTCTTTAGGAAATACAAGTAAAGATGGTTTGGTCGCAGATTCTGGAGATAGTAATCCAAGAATCTTCTTTGCATTTAAAGATGCTGATTTTAAAGTTTGAGTCCATTCTCCGACACTGAATTCAGTAAGGATTGTTTCTATAATTGAATCATCTTCCTTTAAGGAAATAATATCTAGATAACCTTTAGTCTTCCAAATAGCAAGAAGATTTTCTACATATTCACCAAAACAATCGCTAAAGACTTTACCTGCTGAATTAATCGCAACAAGCAAATTTTGGGGAGGATGTTTAAAAGCTTTTACTTCTTTTGTTACAGCAATGAAGTCAATTATGGAGGCAAGGTTAGCTTCTTTATTATCGTAATTTCCCCTACTTTCTATGCTATGTAGATAGCCTACCTTTTTTAAGAGATTAAATTTTTTAGCTTTACTTTCAAAATTAAAGCATGCCCCTGCTTGTCCCCCCACGCAAACGCTGTCAGCAATCAGATAACACAATCTTAGTGTATTAACCTCATCTTCAAAAATCAGTGAACTTAATTCGGTGTCAAATATTATTGCTCTCATAATGTTCACGCTTAAAATAGTGATGAGTTATGAGCGATAAGTGATGAACGCCATGTTTGAATTAAAATTGCTAATTACACAAACAAATCACTTATAATTCATCACTCATCACTGCTGTTGTCCGCTTTCATACACCCCGAACACTTTTATCTGTTCGGTATATTCGTCAATTTTCTGTTGAACAGTATTAAATTGTTGAATCGAGTCAAACTCTAAATCCGCATGAAAACTATATTTGAAATTTGTACCTGCAATCGGCATACTCTGTAACTTACTTAAGTTAATTCCTTCCTCGGCGATAGTCGTCAATACCCTCGCAAGACTTCCTTTTGTATGGTCGGTACTAAAATTGATGGAGGCCTTATTCGCCTTCTCACTAATAGTAACTTCATTACTTCTTTGCAATATCAGGAATCGGGTATAATTACTTTTTTGGGTATGTATATTCGGAACCAAAATTTCGAGATGAAACAATTCTGCCGCCAACTTACTAGCTACTGCAGCAATATGTTTGCTTTTACGTTGATAAACATGCTTAGCGCTTAATGCGGTATCCTCCGTATCCACCAATTTCCAATGACGTTCTCCCAAGTATTCCATGCATTGTTGAATGGCCATGTGATGAGAATGTACTTCATGAATATCCTCCAACTTTACACCTACATTTACTAATAAATGTTGTTGAATAGGTAAATAGACCTCTCCCACAATTTTCAAGTGGTCATTATTTTGTAGCAATGTATAGTTAGGCAAAATACTGCCTGCAATAGAATTTTCAATGGCCATTACTCCTCCATCGCTTAATGTTTTATCGGAAGCAATCTTTATTAAATCCCTAAATGTAGCACAAGGAATCACATTTGTATTTTCTCCAAAATATTCCTTTGCTGCCATCTGATGAAAACTCCCTTCATATCCTTGAATCGATACACTTTTTGATTCAATTGTTTCTTTTTTTACACTCATTACTAATTCAATTTTCAATTCTCTATTAAATAAAAAATCCCAACCTAAAGGGGCAGGGATTGTATATCAATAATGTTTATTTTTCTAAACTTTAAAATACAATCCGATTATTCCTTTTTAAAAAAGAAGCAGTTAAGAAAACTAAATCGAAAAGTTTTATTCTGTTTATTCATTAGGGGCAAATATAGTCGATGTGAACTTTTAATAATATAAAGTTTGATTAACTATTACTTTTAAATGTTAAAATATGTTGATTAGTATAATATTTGGACTATCTACCTCAAGGAACTCATCGGTTTACACTCTAAGTCGCAGAGATTTCTTTGTTTTAATTAAATAATTTACAACATCACCCTCTGCTCCAATAAGATACAATCTGATAAATTGTAAGAATGGGTTATACAAAATTTCATGAAATTGTTTTTGCTTCGATTTAATTTGTTTGTAAACAAACGTAATTTTAATTCAAAGAGCATGGA
>CANCKV010000198.1 GCA_947378615.1 Chitinophagaceae bacterium
GATAAAATTCTCTTTATATAAGGGCTGTTCTCCGCTTTCGAGGCGTGAAATTTCATCTAAATCATTCATCAAGCTAACCATACGTTCAACATTCCTCGAAGTGTTTTCCAAAAAACGTTTATTTACTGCGGGATTGTCTATTGCACCATCTAACAAGGTGTCCACATAGCCCTGAATGGCAAAAATGGGGGTCTTAAACTCATGCGAAAGATTCTGTAAAAACTCTTTTCGGTAGGCTTCATTACTTTTAAGCGTATCAATCTCGGCTCTTCTTTGGTCGGCCCATTTTTCTACATCTTGACTAACCTCTTCTATACTTTTTCTCGGGAGAATATATTTGTAATAAGTTTCTTCTCTTTTACTCGCCTTAGTTTGGTATATAAATTTATAGATTAGTTTTATTTTTCTATAAATAAACAATTCCATTACAAAAGCAATCAGAAAAAAACTGAGTAAGAAAACGATGGATAAAGCAATCATCCCTGCCCAAATGTTCTCCACAACAAAAAAACCAATTCCAATTGGGAATGAAATCAAAAATGCTGTGAACGCAGAAAGTTGTCTAGGGGAAAGGTTTTTTGTTGAAAACATAACTTAAAGTATAAAGAGGTAAATTAGAGGAGTAAAGATATGTACAAATATAATTGCATTACAACTCGAATTTATATCCCACACCTTTTACAGTTGTAATACAGTCGACACCTAGTTTTTGTCGAATTTTTCTTATGTGTACATCAATAGTTCGGTCTCCTACTATCACTTCCTTACCCCAAATCTGCGACAGGATTTCATTCCTCAGAAAGACACGTCCTTGTTTTGCAGCTAAAAGATATAATAATTCAAATTCTTTTTTTGCCAAAACAATATCAACTTTGTCGATGCTAACTAAATATCTATCTGGATCTATTGTCATATTTTCAATCGTCAAAGTTCTGTCATCCTCCTCTTTCACTACACGTCTGAACAAGGCATTTACCCTGCTTACCAATACTTTAGTACTGATAGGCTTACTTACATAATCATCCCCACCTATCTCTAATCCTCTGATGTGAGACGACTCATCGCTCATTGCCGTTAAAAAAATGATTAAGGTTTTCTGAAATTGAGGCAATGTTCTCAATACCTGACACACTTCCATTCCTGTCTTTCTAGGCATCATCACATCAAGAATAATTAAATCGGGAAGTACAGCTTTGGCTTTTTCAATCGCTTCTTGTCCATTCTTTGCAGTATGAATTTCGTATCCTTCTTTTGTAAGATTATAACTTATAATTTCAAGAATATCTGGCTCGTCATCTGCAATCAAAATACGCTTAGCGTTTAAGTCCATATCATCTGTTATTTCGCAAAAATAGCCTTTAGATACCTCACTTGTAATAAGTTGATATTATTAAATTGTTAACTAAATTATTAAAAACAAATTAAGAGATGATGAATCTAGTATTTCAACACTATTTTCGCAACATGACTAGATTTGCTTTCTTGCTTTTATTAACACTTTTTATTGTCCCAAATCTGCATTCACAAGAATTCATTCCTATGCCGAAAGTTCCGTTGATAAGACAACTTTTTCATATAAATATTGACAATGCGAAAGAGAAAATTATCCAACTGAATACCTACGATGGAAAAACTTTCTTTGTCAGCAACGATACTACTATCAATAATGAAGTAACAAGAGTATTAAGGGTTCATATACATAATTTACGTGCAAATATTGAACTCGATTCTACTTTTTCTGATAATGATAAATTCATTTGGTTGAGGGCAATTGAAACATTATTGGATGATTATATTTTTAATTATAAAACAAAAAATATTTCTGGTCTTGCACTGAGCAAATTAATTATTTCGTTTGAAGAAGCAATGGCACTTGAACGAAAACAACAATCTATTGCTCCAATTATTAATAATAATGATTTTGCAGTAAGTAATATTATCTTTCAAAATGCAGCTTTTGCAAACAATGCGGGGTATAAACGCTGTAAAGATTATCTGCTATTAAAGATATGTAAGAAACAACCCGAAAATATCCTAAGAATAGTTAATAACAATCCGACTATTTTTTGTGCAGACAGTCTTATCACTGCTGTTGCCTACCGAAATCAGGAAGAATTATATGATTACGCTTCTTCTCCAAATGCAATTGGCGATACTATCCGGAACTCTCGGGATTCTCTTGTTCGAATTATTAGCCGACTTGCCACAAAAAATACAGGTAGAATGTATTTTCCCTTCTTGGATTTATTATCTAAAGGAAAAATTACCATTGATAGCGTAGGAAAGGCATTGGAAAATAATGAAGTCTATTATAAATTGTTGGTCAGTTCTCAAATTAAATATGCCGAAAGGATGCAACATGCAGATACCCCTCTTGTGTATAAAACCCTCGTGGAAAAATTGAGAAGTAAAGCAGTAGAAGAGTATATTGACGAAATCAATGCCCTTCATGATGAAAAATCGGATGCTGTTCGATTTAAGAAGTTAGATAGTCTTTCTCCCTCCGAATTGTATTATTTGTGCGTTTTGGGGGAGGAAGAAATTTATACGAGTAGTTATATTGGTGTCTATAAAAGAATTTTTGAACGAATGAAAGTGAGCCGTTCTGACTCTCTATTAAAACTCGTTAATTACGATTATTATAAGAAGTTTATCAAAATGGCCGCTTCTTATAATGAATTAGAGGACTTTCTAAGTAGAATGGATACAACAACTTCCGATAGATTAATGAGGAGTTTTGTCAATGATCTTGCCTCGAAAAATACGTTGGAAGATGCGGTGGATGTGGCAGATTCTTACTCTAGTATTTCCAATAAAAAATTGAGAAATTTAATTCTTGAGCAAATTCAAAAGAATTTATTTGAGGATACGACTATTAATCGACGTTCACAAACTATTTATCGCCTATTGTACATCATTTTTCTATCTATGGATCCCAATAACCATATTGACTTAACGAAGCAATTAGGCATCAATCCAATTTTTGTAATGCCCAATAAACTATTGCAGGATAGTTCAGGAAGGGTAACTATTCAACAGTTTTTTTATGGAGATAAAGATGGTAAACACATCTTCGATGCCTTTCTAGATAAATTTAGAAACGAGAATTGGCGTATCATACAATCACCTGAATGGGTGGAAGTTCAATCGAGGCGTGGTTCTAAAGTTCATATCTATGCCAATAAACCACTCGATGAAGATCAAGAACTCGATACTAAAGCACAAAAGGATTTGATATTTTATCTTGATTCCCTTGGATTACAACCTACTGTTGTTATTCACCGTGGACATAGTTATTATTTAAAATCTACTATCGACCAATTATCCTCTTCTGCAAAAGTTATTTTGTTGGGAAGTTGTGGTGGATATCAAAGCTTAAATCAGGTCTTACAAATATGTCCTCAAGCGCATATTATCTCTTCCAAACAAGTAGGGATGGGTATCATCAATCAGGGATTGATTAATTTGATTACCGAACAATTAAGGGAAGGCAAGGATTTGAATTGGCCTGCTATATGGAAAGGGCTTACAGAAAAGTTCGATGATGCTAAAGACAAGGAGAAATTTAATGACTATATACCTCCTTACAAAAACCTAGGAGCCATTTTTATCATGGCATACAATCAGGCAATGGATAGTGCTTTTTAAGGGATTAGGAGGTCTTAACACAAAGAAAAGAAGGGGACGCAACACATATTGGTTCACATAGAAACAAATAGTTTTTTTCTTTTTGAACCTAATAGACCTATAAATAACTTCTTTTCATAAAGTCGCTTTTCAATAGTGCACAGAAGTATTATTCTTCATTTTGCTATTATTATAAAAGCAAATTTTTCTTTTTTTTTCTCCAACACAAAGTCTCAAAGACTCAAAGACATTAAGTCAAGTTTAAGTTTCCTTTTTTCTTTGTGCTTCTTAGCGTCTTTGTGTCTTAGTGTTGGAAAAAAATCTTAGACTACTTTATCTTTTTAACAAGTTATATAACTAGAAACATGAACCCCTTAATTTCGCACTATGTGTTTAGCTTTTCTTTTCTAAAATTTATTGCTTTTGATACCGGAATAATAAAAAGCCCCTGAAGACGTTACTTCAAGGGCTTTCCATTTATTTACCGTATAGACTCATCGTTTATCACTCATAGCTCATAGCTCATATTTCCATTCTAGTCTCCAGGAGATAAAATGGTGATAGCACTCCAAACAAATGCTTCGTTATCAAGCCCTTTAAAGGCAACTGCAAATGGATGCGGCACATTGGGTGTTAATCCTGTAATTGTTAGGCTAAGACCGTTACTATGCCTGAAAAACCAATGATTAATGTCAGTAGGTGTAGGTCCTAAAGAGGGTTTCCAAAAAGCAAAGATGGTTCCATGAGTAGAATAAGTAGGTTTAAAGACACTCACATTCATACTTCCACTAATGTTTGCCCTTTCTACCACAAAACCTTCTGGAACATCCATAGAATGGTGTGAAGGAATCTTTGTCAATGGCAAGCCTGTTCTTTGCAATTTTGCAAGATTTCCCTTTGCTTGAATGTTTGCTGACTTCGCCAATATTGACAACTTATCTTCCAATACACCCTTTGAAATATCCTTTAGCGTTATTGCATCCCTAGCTCCTGATGATGTGGCAGCAAGTTTAAGGTCATAATCAGCATCTGCTGTTACAGTTTCTGTCAATTCGGTAATAAATGTAAAATCTGGATTTGAAGTAAGCCCCTTGATTCCTGATTTGGCAACTGTACTTAATTCACGATCTTGATAACCACTATAATTTGAAATTAATTTTTGTTCGTACATAAAATTTGTTTTTTATATTCAAATAGCCAAAATATTTATTTTTTTGCTTTTGAAATGATTAAATCCTCAAAATATAAAAGGACTTTTTACCGAAAAATTCATTTTTACTTTTGATAAGCATAAGCTTCCTTGAAAAAAGTGACCTCTTATTGTCAATTTGTGGTCTCTTATTTGTAATAAGTGTTCACTTATTTTCAATAAGTAAGCAAAATCGACTAGAACCTTATGCATATTCAAAATAAGTGAGCACAAATTTTCAATAAGTGACCTCTTTTTTATAAAAAGCTTAAGCTTATTGATAATAATAGGTCACAAATTTTGAATAAGCTAAAGCTTATTGAAAATAAGAGACCACTTATTTAGGAGAATCTAAAATTAATAAAGAGAAATAAAAGACTAAAAGCCGATGCTTATTAATTAAAAAGCTGTCTTTTGTGCCTATTACAGCAGAAATAAAAGGGGGAAAGCAAGAAATTTGAAACATAAAGCGTGTATAATTGGTAAAAAATACTTTTTGGCAGAAGCGTGTTTACCAAACCATTATACAATTTCTTTCTCGCTTGAGGGTGCAAAGTAGTTTATTGTGGGAATAAATAACAAAGAACTTTTAAATTGGCAAGTATTGTGATTTATTTGTGATTTAATTGTGATTAAGAAGGCTATCCTAATTAAGGATTAGGCTGATTGTGGTATAATAAGATATTTTGACTCGCTAATTCTTCCTAGATTCAAATCCAATTAATCATAATCCAGACAATTGTGTCGTATTCCCAAAAAGCAGGATTAATTATTTGTTTATTATTAAACAAAGAGATGTAATATTGTATAATCAAAAAATCAATAAAATGAGACAATTAATTGCCATACTCGCTTTCGTATCTATTTCTTTTCAGGTAATTGCCGATCCAATTACAGATTCTATCGCCAAAATAGTAGGCATTAACTTCTTTGCCACAAGAGTAAAATCCCAAAGATTGGGTACAGTCAGCAATTTAAAGTTAGCCTATCAAGGTATCGACCGAAGTTCAGGAACACCTATCACCTGTTTCTATGTTTATAATGCAAGTTCTACTAAGGGATTTATCATTGTTTCGGCAGATGATAATACTAAACCAATTCTTGGCTATTCCGATGAAAGTAATTTTGACACTGCCAATATGCCTATTCAGCTAAGAGAATGGTTAGGAGGTTATTCAAAACAAATTAGTAGTATCATTCGCAATAAAATACCCGCCTCCGATTCTATTAAAAGTACTTGGACACAATTAAAGAATCCTAATAAGAAGAATACTTTAGAAACTTTTGGGGCTAATACGATGGGTACAGTGGTGGTAGCCCCTTTGATAAAGACTACTTGGGATCAGGGTCCATATTACAACGGTTCAACTGGACAATACAATGCACTTTGTCCTTTTGACTCAGTTTTTAAAGGCAGGTGTGTTACTGGTTGTGGAGCTACGGCAATGGCACAAGTAATGAAATATTGGAATTATCCAAATAAGGGCTTTGGATTTAATTCTTACATACCTAATACTAATACTTATTTAGGAATTCAATCTTCTAATTTTGGAAATACCACTTATCAATGGAGTTCAATGCCAGAAATCTTGAC
>CANCKV010000199.1 GCA_947378615.1 Chitinophagaceae bacterium
TCTTTTTTCTTTCCTGAAAAATAAAAATTTATTATCAACAATATAACCTTACTTCATCGACTTACATAACAACGTATCCACTTGTCAGTAGCTTATTCAATAAAGCGTACCAGTCAATTCAAAAGGATGTATTCCAATACCTCGTCGCCACGCTTTACTCATTTTCAATCACAACAATAGTCAATTTTTCAAAAAGTAACTTTTTTAGCAGTAGTTGTATGCCTTCAAAAACCGCAACCACCCTACCAAAAAGCCCAACTCCTCCTTACAAAAACAGTACAGCCCAACCAATCTATCCATCAAACCTACCCAATAGAGTATCAAACCTGTCATAAAGGCAATGTATTTTTTTATGACATTCATCAATCCGACCAAAAAGGGCATCAACCCTGCCAAAAAGGGTATCGACCCTCCCAAAAAGCCTATCAACCCTACCAAAAACACCAGCTATTTAGAATATTTAGCTTGCAAAAACTCGCTAAGCAATTTATTTTAAACCTCAAAACCGTTTCAGCCTTACATCAATCAACATGTAACCAGCAACTTGTAACCTGTAACCTGTAACCTGTAACCAGCAACTTAAATCCTGTAACCAGCAACTTAAATCCTGTAACCAGCAACTTGTAACCTGTAACTAACAACTTGAAACCTGTAACCAGCAACTTGAAACCTGTAACCAGCAACTTGTAACCTGTAACCTGTAACCAGCAATGAAATTCTTATTGGGAAAAACAACAAGCATCTCTATCATATTGATAAAGGCTTAGAATAATAAAAGTCAAAATATAAACATTTAATACAATAGCAATCTCATACTCGATTCAAGTGTGGGATTGCTTTTATTTAGGTATGACTGCCGAGGTTCGTGTCTCACGAAACTCTTAAAGCGAAAAACTTTTATGCACCCTTATGGAATAGAAATTTTATTACCCGAAAACTATAAGTATTAGCCCTCTTGTATTACTTTTCAGATTAGTTTACCTAAAATATGAAGCGATGCCTCACTTTTATACATCTTTGCTCTCATGATATAATTTACCTAGTACTCATTATGTAAATTTTTGTACGTTTAAAATATTTTTAATCAGTGTTCGTCTTCTCTTATTATGGAAGCGGTACTAACATTACAGTCTCTGATGGCAGAAGAACAAAAACGCAATATTGCAACAATAATTGGCGATTACAGTAAGCGTTTAATGGGCTTCATCAAAAAGCGTGTTCCGAACGAAGCGGATGCGGAAGATATTCTGCAGGATGTCTTCTACCAACTCGCAGGCAATACACAACCGATTGAACAACTGACAGCGTGGTTATTCCGGGTAACTCGCAACAGAATCATCGATGTACAACGCAAGCACAAACCCGAATTATTGGACGATATTTATCCTGATTCTAACGAAGAGGATGGACTTGGATGGAAAGATTTATTGTTTGATATTGATGACACACCTGAAACTGCTTATCTACGCAATCTATTTTGGGAAACATTAAATAGTTCCCTAGACGAATTGCCTTCTGAGCAAAAAGAAGTATTTGTACTCAATGAATTAGAAGGGGTTTCATTTAAAGAGATTGCCGAACAAACAGGTTTGACTGTCAATACATTGATATCAAGGAAGCGATATGCTGTTCTTCATCTCAGAGAGCGTTTGCAAGTAATGCGCAATGAATTATTAAATTATTAATCAATTAAAACAAATAATTATGAAAGGTTTTTGGGTAAAAAAGATATTAGGCTGTATCGTCTTTGGTGTATTGGCAATTGTAGCCTTAGGGTTTGCCGTAATGAGTTTATGGAACCATATTTTGGTAGTAGTGCTTGGTGTTAAAGCAATTACTTATTGTCAGGCATTAGGAATATTTGTATTGGGCAAGTTACTCTTTGGAGGATTCGGAGGTTTTGGCAAGAGAGGTTGTTGCGGCAACAGTTCATGCAAAATTGGTGGCATGAAAGAAAAGTGGCAGAACATGACTCCAGAAGAAAGAGAGAACTTTAAAAATGATTGGAGAAATCGTTGCAGGACATGGAGGTCCGGTGGTGAGAAGTAAGGTATCAGGTTTAGGGTTATATTAAAACAGTATGGTTCGCAAAATTGTATGATGGAATCCTTTTTAATTAGAGGGTTCCATCATTAAAATCATCTTAAATCAATTTAATCATAAATTAATTATGAATATTCTTGTTTTCAAGACGAATGTTTCTCATGAAAGGAAAATAATGGAGCTAACTCCCATTTTAGATTCAATGGATGGAGTCATCGATTGGAACTTCGATTTGCATGATTGTGATAATATCCTGCGGGTAGTAGCAATTTCAACTCTTCCATATCAAATAGAAAATCAATTACTACAGGCAGGATATTATTGTGAAGAATTAGAATGATTAGACCAATCTATTTGCCAACCATAAGAATTCCCTTATAAACACTTGCACTTGCTTTTCATAAGTAGGGTCAATTAATTCTCCGTTTTCATTAAACTTCTTGTCCATTGTAGGTACAATCAATAAATATGGACTTGGAATGCCCGAAACGGAAGATACCAACAACAAAATAGGTTGAGTACTCCGCGCACCACCGAGCGGACCTACAGAAGTCGTAACAACACCAAAAGCCTTATGTCCTTGTTTAGAATAGTGGTCAAATAAATTCTTGACTTCGGCAGTATAGGTTCCATTATATTCTGGAGTAACAATAATAAAAGCATTCGCCGCAAACATCCTTTCAGTCAAAGGTTTGTATTTTTCTGGTGTATTTTCAACAGTATCAAAAGCTGTTTCATAAAACCCAAGCTTCCAATCCAATACATCAATAATCCCTACTGAATGTTCAGGATGATGTTTTGAGAGATAATGTTGTAGATACTTTGATACCCTAATGGTTAGATTTGTCGTCCGTGGACTTCCTGATACAATTTCAATACGCATAAAATTTATGATTTAAAATGATTTAAGATGATTAAATAATGTATAGTTATTAATAAGATGTAAGTAATAGGTAAAGAAATACTCAACTCATAACTCATATTTCATAACTCATATTTCTTCTAGTGGTTTATCGGCACTTCAATAACTATGAAAGAACTGTCCTTTTCAATATGTAAGGCGATATTATCAGTTTCCCAAACACCAATCGCATTTCTTTTGTCAATATCAGTACCAGAAATATTTAGTTTCCCTTCAATTACAAATACAAAAACACATTTATTAAGTGGCTTAAGTTCGTAGGCAATTTCTGTCTTTTCAGTAAAATATCCCAAACTTATTTTTGCATTCTGATTGATCCAACAATGTTCTGTACCCTCTTCATTACTAACAATAGTTTTGAGTTGATTCACCCTAGTTTCCTTTGGAAAAGAACGTCGCTGATAGCGAGGATTGATATTTTGAAGTTTTGGTTCAATCCAAATTTGTAAGAAGTTTACTTCATCATCACCTACATTATATTCTTCATGCCTTAATCCACTTCCTGCACTCATAATCTGAACCGCACCTTCTTTGAGCACTTCAGAATACCCGATTGTATCTTTATGATTCATCGTGCCAGCGAGTAAAACACTTACTATTTCCATATTGAGGTGTGGATGTAAACCAAATCCTTTTGATGGTGCTACAAAATCATCATTGAATACTTTCAACAGACCAAAGCCATTTCGTAATGGATTTGCATAGGAGGAAAAACTAAAGCTTAGGTAACTTTGTAGCCAACCAATGTCTTTTAATCCCCTTTCTGATGCGTTGAAAAAGATACTTTTCATTTGTTTCTATATTTAGTAGAGATGCCCCAAGTTTGAAGTTCGGCAAATGTGGGGTTATATTAGATAAAAAACAAAAAAAGGATAGGAAGTTAACATAAAAAATCACTTCGTTTCAATTCGCTTTACTCTTTTGAATCCATGTTCATTAATCAGATCTCTAATATTAGATATCTCAATAGGTTTGGCAATATATTTTTTTACAAAATCATATGACATACAATTCATTTGGTCGTTATTGTCTATCGAAACCGTTAGAATGTAAATGAAATCATTTCTATTTAGAAGTGCATATTCTTCTAAAAAGGTATAATCATGAATACCACTATTTTTAATAACTTCAAAAAGAATTATTTTAGGAGGATTTTTTGCACTTAGAACTAAGTAATCCAATGCATGGGAAGAATTATCGAATCCAATGAAGCCTATGTCATCTACATTTTCTAAGACAAATAACATATTGATTAAATTAACTACAAATGAATCTGAGTCGATAACAATTATTTCTATTGGTTCTTCATTCTTTCTTTTTGAAATCATCATTTTTCATTTTTTTATTTGATTCTACTAGAAACAAATTTTGAAAAACGACAGTAAGTTTATAAAGTAATAAATACCACTAAGCCTCAATAAACTACATCGATTGATAATTTGAATCTAACTATTAAAATTTTAAAGAAGTAATCATTTTAATTTAGTAATTTTTATCTTATTTCTTACTATCAGGGACTCAGCCGTTTATTTTAAGTAAGAAACTACACTTGTGTAAGAAAATCCCTCATTAATCTTGCAGCAATTAAGAGACTTTGAGTCACTGACTTCTCCTCTATTTCAAGAATATCTAAATAAATTCATTCATTTAGTAAAAATTTAAATCACTATGATATTTTAAATTGATTATTTACTTTTTTTGTTTTCAATTCCCTATTCATTTATATCCAACCCTCAACTATTGCCCTCTTTATCAATTCGCTTGATGTTTTGCATTCACTTTTAAAAAGCATACTCTTACGATGGTTCTTGACCGTATGAATACTAATATTTAGTGTATTTGCAATCATTTTGCTACTAAATCCTTCTGACATCAATTTTAGTATCCTCTTTTCTGATAAAGAGATTACGGTTTTAATACGTTTCCCTTCAAATGGATTAATAGCAATTTTTTGAATATTATCATGCTTACGACAATCAAGTATATACGAATAATTATTCAATTTAGTTTTGATTTGTGATACTTCCGAAACAATGATTAAATAGCATTTCAGAGATAAATCATCCTCATTAATTATTGGAATAAACTGTAACTGTAGATGAATTTTGCTGGCATTTTTTTTCACAAAATCCAATCTAAAATTAAGCTTTAATTTGGATTTAGTTTCTATGGGAAATGAATTTAGATATTTAATGTAATAATCAATTGCATATCTTAATCTAGTGACTTCCTTTTCTGGACAAATTCCAAGTAACAATTCATTATTATTATCAATAAACTCATTTGGCATGAACCCTGTTAATTGTTCAAATGCACCACTTATATTCTTAATTTTACAATTAAAACCATTTAATACAAGTCCGAAACAAACTTCCGAGCTATTATAGTTGACCATGTACGATTCTAAATCAAACTTGCTCATCAATTTTTTTTGGGTAACAGATTTATTTTAATTAATTAAATTTTGAAGAAAACTTAAACTTCCAATATTAAATTTTTCTAATTTGCTACAAAATGGCATTCTTAAATACCTCAACCTCAGCATATCACTAATTTTTAATTTATAAATATGGATAAACAATGATATATTTTGATTGACACAAAATTAGAAATAGCTATGATAGGTTAATTAGCCCTTTATAGTCATTTTTTGATATTTTCAATTTTAATAAAGGTAAGGGGGTATCAACTAAATATGTTATACATAATTTTCAATTCCTTAACATTTTAACATAGCATAGAAAATATTAGTTAGTGATTAGTAGTTAGTTATTAGTTGTTAGAATTAGTTTGTTGTTAGCGAATTGGGGAGAAAGATTATTTGAGGAATTTTAGTGGGGATAGAAAGGAATTTTGTTGGAATAAAAAGTAGTTGAAGAGGAATCCAAAGTAGTTCAATAGGAATTACAATTGATTGGTCGGTAATTGCAATTGAAATTTAATAGATGAATTCTAAATTGATATCATTACGTACTTATTATCCGCAATGATATCAGAAATTAGATTTTATGTAAGCTGTTGTTTGTCAAAATCATCACTTCCTTAACCTCTTTGCCCCATATCCAATACCAGAAGCAATCAGCATAATACTCATTCCCCCATCAAAGGGAACTATAGGAGAACCATCTCCTGCAGGTGCTGCACCAACACCGGGGCCTCCAATTCCTGGATCATCTGTAGGGGTTTGTGCATTTACATTCAACCCTGTGAAAACAATTATAAGTAGGGTCACCAATATCTTTGTCAAATTATTTATAAACAATTTCATGATTATTTTTTAAATGAGTTTAGAAAATAAGGGGAGACGCTTATCTCCCCCCTTTCATTTCGTTGTTATTTAACTGTAAGGATTGAAGTATGAATTAATTGATTGCTTTCTGAAGAATGAATTGATATAGTATAGACTCCAACAGCTATTTGCTTTTTGGTGTTCAATGAATAGT
>CANCKV010000200.1 GCA_947378615.1 Chitinophagaceae bacterium
AATGTACTCATAACTCATAATTCATAACTCATAACTCATAACTCATAACTAATAACTCATAACTAATAACTCATAACTAATAACTAATAACTCATAACTAATAACTCATAACTAATAACTCATAACTAATAACTAATAACTCATAACTAATAACTCATAACTAATAACTCATAACTCATAACTCATAACTAATAACTCATAACTAATAACTAACTATGGTATCCATACATTCTTTCTACGTCTTTCACAATCGTTTCAATTGCTTTGTCCTGATTTGAAGGATCGTAAGATTGTTTTAGGCTACTACCAAAAATAAAGGCAATTGATTGCCAAAAAGCAGCATTGAATCCACCCTTATATTCCTGAATGATTTCGTAACAGTTATTTCCCGTTTCTCTATTAATGAGTTTCATCAAGACTTTTCCTTGATAAATGGAAAGTTGTGTTATTTTATCGCCGAATTGTTGTCTTAGTTCCTTTTCCTTAGAATGTATAATTCTCTTACGTTCGTCCTTGTTTGTGACAGTTGAAAGCTGAAGATTGATGGCTCTAATTGTTTGTCCAGCGGCTTTAGCATAAGGATAGGTAACATAAACCGCATTTCTTAGTCTTGTCCATTCTGCCCAATATTTCTTCCATTTAGGATTCATTTTTGTCTGAACAACAACAGGCAATTGATAACACCAAGGAATCGTGTCCCCTTCAGGAGTGACCCATGCTGAAACCCTGATAGTATCATTTACGCCATGTTTTTGGGCATACCCTACTTGATAACCACCAATGGATAAAAAAAACAAAGTCAATATGATAGCTAACTGTAATCGCAAAAATATATTTGTTATTTTAGAGATGAATGATGGAATTCATTTTCCATTTTCAATTATTAATTGCCGCTTCCTTCTCGCTCATCCAAATACTTCTTCCTACCCCTTTGTGTGCATGTCTTTCACTATGATAGGAAGAACGTACAAGAGGACCACTTTCTACATAGTCGAAGCCTAGTTGATAGCCAATTTCTCTCAACTCTGCAAACTCATCAGGGTGTACAAAACGAAGTACAGGTAAGTGCTTTTTGGTTGGTTGAAGGTATTGTCCCAATGTTAATACATCAAGATTCACCTCTCTCAGATGATACATCGTTTCAATGATTTCTTCTTTAGTTTCTCCAATTCCAAGCATAAGTCCCGATTTTGTACGCATTCCTCCTTCTTTCAGCAGTCTCAATACTTCTAAACTTCTACGGTATTTTGCTTGAATCCTAACTCTTCTTGTATTTTCCTCAACTGTTTCCATGTTGTGGCTAACTACCTCAGGTGCTGCATCAATTATTCGTTGAATCTGTTCTTTGATGCCTCTAAAATCAGGAATAAGTGTTTCGAGAGTTGTTGTAGGGTTCAAAGTCTTGATAGCCTTAATCGTGTTATACCATATAATTGAACCACCATCATTTAGTTCGTCCCTATCAACACTCGTTACAACGGCATGTTTCACTTTCATTAAATGAATAGCCTCTGCCACTCGTTGTGGTTCATCCCAATCAACCGCATCAGGGCGACCTGTAGCAACAGCACAAAAAGCACAACTTCTCGTGCAGACATTGCCTAAAATCATGAAAGTGGCGGTACCTTCTCCCCAACATTCTCCCATATTTGGACAACTACCACTCTCGCAAATTGTGTGTAATTTATGATTATCAACTAATCCCCTGACATGCTTATAACTTTCGCCAAGAGGTAACTTTACTCTTAGCCAATTTGGTTTCTTAAGAATAGTATCGGATGAATTAACAGAAGAAATAACGGGTAATTCTTGCATTTACATTGATTTATGATGCAAGTAAACGAAAAGGCTTATATAATCCAATCGTACTTGCAATTTATTAATAATTATTTCTAAAAACAAAAGGTAATTGAAAAGGTTTTTGAACTAAGAAATCTATTTCCTTCTACCAAAAACAATCGCTAAATAAGCATTTGCAAAAAGATAATTACTTGGGTTGTTTGCCATAATTGTAATTTTCTTTGCATAGTATTGAGCGTTAAATCCAATTTCTAATGCAGAAAGGGATTCTCTAAATCGACCATAGTCAAATCTTATTGAACCTCTTAAGTGTAATCCTGGAATGACTGTGATATGAGGAATGCCTTTAGTAAAGCTTGATGCACCAACAATACTATAAGGGTCAAGGAATTCAGTAGGGTTTTGATTGTACCTAATATCAGATATTTCTGTGTCTGAAGTAGAGTCGACAACTTGTAAAAAATAAGGTTTGACAACTCCTAATGAAATCCCTCCGCCATAAGCAGCAGTAATTGCTATTCCATTAGTGGTGCCTTTACTACCAATAAGATATTGTCGGCCGAATCCAATATTAATAGGATAGAAGTTATTAACTTTTCCAAAAACAAAATTATTCCCCACAGAAATGATACTAAATCCAGGATAGTTAGTCAATGTAGGTTGTGGAGTTTGTTTATTTTGTTTTTGGCTCCTCTTTTCCCCAATTTCTACCCACCATAAATTGGTGCGTGACATTGATTTGTATTTGCCATGTTCATAATAAAAACTCATTCCATCTGTATTTAGTTTCAAAGCATAGGCAGATTGCTTTCTGTAAACCAATGCCCCTTCTTCTTCTTCGGAAATTAATTTGTTTAGATGGTTCTTTTTTTCGGCGGCTTTTTGTTTGCGTAAAGACCTTTTAGAAATATTTGTAGTAGAATCAGTGTTAGAATTGCTTTGTGCGAACAATAAAAAAGGAGTTAATAAAAGGAATGCTATCAAGAAATGTCTCACTGCTATATATTTGTCTTTTGTAAATTTAGGTAAAAATAGTACAATGACTTCAATAGTAACTTATAAAGGAGCGTTAAGAACTGAAATGCAACACTTGCAAAGTGGCTCAGTAGTAGAAAATGATGCCCCTGTAGATAATCACGGTAAGGGAGAACGATTCAGTCCCACAGATATGGTAGCCACAGCTTTAGGTAGCTGCATGCTGACAACGGCAGGGATTAAAGCCGATTCTATGGGCATAGATTTGACAGGTTCTACAGTAGAAGTGACTAAGATAATGAAAGCTGAGCCGAGAAGAATCGGAGGGATTAAGGCACACGTTACTTTTGTAATGGGGTTAGTTGTTGATGAAAAACAAAAAGAAATCTTGGAAAGAACAGCACGATTTTGTCCTGTAGAAAGAAGTTTGCATCCAGAAATGGAATTAGATATTCAGTTTGTATGGGCTTAGGATTTTATTTAAAAGGCGATGAAATTAATTTGAATTTCAAACCAATATTATTGCCTTATTAGTAGAATAAATTTCAGTGTAAATATATATTACAGTGTAAACATACTTTCACATTACGATTTGATGCATAAAAGCGTCTTTTATATGGAATGAATCTTCCTTTTTGAAAAATTTAATATGTATTGATGGAGTTTGATGATAAGGTAATGTATATTGCATAAAATAGATAAAAATATGATAACGGCAATAAGGGGGTATTATGAGAATGGTAAGGTGATATTGTTTGAAAAACCACCTGTAAAAACGAGAACAGAAGTTGTTGTAACGTTTCTTACTGATGAAAATAAACCACCTCTCAACTCTATAAAGCGAATGCCAGGAGGATTGAAAGGAAAAGTTACACTTCCAGAGGATTTTGATGAACCATTAGACGACTTAAAGGAATATATTTAATGAATAATTCCTATTTATTAGATACACATTGCTTGATATGGTTTCAGGAGAACTCGCCAAGAATACCTTTTAGGGTGATGAATATTCTACAGGATACATCAAATACCATCTTTTTTAGTCAGATTAGCCTTTTTGAAATTGTAATTAAACAAAAAATAGGCAAACTCGCTCAATTCTCTGCTTCTATTCAGGAAGTAAGTAATCAAGCTTTGTATGATGGATTTACCTTTCTACCAATCACTAATCAACATATTTTTCAATATTCAAACATTCCTCTTTTCGAACAACATCGAGAACCATTTGACAGGTTATTATTAGCCACATCACTTTCTGATGATTTGGTACTATTAAGTGCAGATTCAAATTTTAGTTTATATACTGAATGGATAAAAGTCTTTTGGTAATTCAACAAAAACACTAAGCTTTGCAAATAAAATTGCAAAAACTTAGTGTTCCTTGTTTCTCATTGTTTCTCTTGTGGTAAGAGAATAGGTTTAATTAAAATCGTCTTCCGTTAAATCATCATCAGAAAAGGATAGGTTATTGAAGTCAATCATACTACCCATCAAATCTGTAAATTCAATCTTGCCATCAATCATCTTCTTACTAATAATGGAGTAGGATGCCAATCCATGCAATACAAATTCCATCAAAAGGGCATTCTCCATATCATTAGCCGTGTGAAAATGTTTCTTCACAAACCCGTACAAACCATCTACTTTATATAAAGCAGCCACTTTATCTGCATCTTTCATGTCAAGCAATAGGTCAAGATGATTTCCTGTATCAAACCAACGAGTGATTTGTTTGTAAGGACTTTCAATTTGCTTTTCATCCACTGATTTCTTACCTGTAGGTTTCTTCTTTTTACTCTGTTCAGGATTAGGGAAATATTGTAAAAACTGTGTACGAATTGATTTCTCCAACAAATTCACCGCCACTTGATAAGGGCCTTCTTGTTCGCCTTCATACACCAATTCAATTTTTCCAGTAATTGATGGAATGATGCCCTGTAAATCATTAATCCAAACTTGTGTTTGAATTTCATTATGCATGATTGCCCTTCTTTCGGCAGAACTAACTGCATTTTCAAATGCCGCAATTGTCAACCTAGCGCTCACACCACTTTTCTTATCTACATATTCATTACTCCTCGCCTCAAAAGCAATTTGTTCTATCAATCTTTTAATGAGGTCACTCACATTCACTCTCAAAGATTGCTCAGGTAAAATATTCGCTTCCTGTTCTGTAATCGCTAAAGAAGTCTCAATAGTTTTTGGATAGTGCGTTAATATCTGACTCTCAATCCTATCCTTTAATGGGGTACCAATACTACCTCTGTTTGTATAATCTTCTGGATTGGCTGTAAAGACAAATAAAATATCTAAAGGCATCCGCAGTTTGAAACCACGAATTTGAATATCTCCTTCTTGCAAAATATTAAACAAGGCCACTTGAATACGTGCTTGCAAATCGGGCAATTCATTGATAACAAATATGCAACGGTTGCTTCGTGGAATGATACCGTAATGGATCACCTTTTCGTCTGCAAAACTCAATCGTAGGTTAGCCGCTTTGATAGGATCGATATCTCCAATCAAATCTGCTACACTAACGTCGGGTGTAGCTAACTTTTCTCCATATCGTTCACTACGATGAATCCAATGAATAGGTGTGTTATCTCCATGTTCTACTATCAGGTCTTTTGCATATTTACTCAAAGGATTCAAAGGGTCGTCATTTACTTCACTTCCCGCAATAATTGGCATGTATTCATCTAATAAATCTACCATCTGACGCGCCATTCTAGTTTTTGCCTGACCTCTTAAACCTAGGAATAAAATGTTGTGACGACTTAATAGTGCCCTTTCAGTGTCAGGAATTACGGTGTCTTCATAGCCAAGAATGCCTGTAAAAGGATTTTCTTTAGTCTTGATTTTATCAATAAGATTCTTTCTTACTTCCTCCTTAATACTTAAGGATTTATAACCACTCTTCTTTAATTCTCCGATTGTGTTGATGTTATTAATGTTCATTTGTTTAAGTTATAAATATGAGTAATGAAAATGAATCAGAGGGCAAATAAACGGATTTGAAATGTAATCTACTTTGGAATAACAGAATAAAATGAATATGGTTTCAAATAGGTGTTTTTGAATTACAGAAAAGCTTTTTCATTCTTGCTTGTACAAAACACAAGTTCTGAAATTTGTTTATTCAGACATCTTTGAATCAATCATTTGTTCTTCATTGTATTGAGAATATATAAAAAGACTAAAATGAAATAAACCTTTTTGATTGTCAATCCTTATTTGTACTATGAAACACATTTCAATTGATACCATTAAGACATGGGAGCGTTTTTATCGTGCGAACTTTATCAATTGCCTTTCGGGATTCAAATCAGCTAGTCTTGTTGGCACCGTGAATGCGGAGGGTCAGTCTAATTTGGCTGTTTTTAGTAGCATTGTTCATCTTGGTTCAGATCCAGCTTTGATTGGTTTCATCAATCGTCCCTTAGCAGCTGCTCCACATACTATCAATAACATCAAGGCTACAGGCGTTTATACAATCAACCATATTCATCCTTCATTTGTAGCGAAAGCGCATCAGAGTAGTGCAAAATACGCTGTTGATATTAACGAATTTGATGCAGTTAATCTTGAAGCACAGTTCATTAATTCCATCAAAGCT
>CANCKV010000201.1 GCA_947378615.1 Chitinophagaceae bacterium
ATTTTTGAGTAGCATTTTTGCTAATTTATTGACGCTGCGGATGGAATCGAACCATCGTAAAAGGTTTTGCAGACCTTAACCTGTACCACTCGGCCACGCAGCTATATCTTATTATAGATAATTTATAATTGATAGCTAATAACTGATAATGCGTAATTGATAGTTGAGATTGAGAATTGATTAAACAATCTTTATTTATGTTGCTTTATAAAATTATCACTAACCAATAATCACTATTCACTAACCACTAACCACTAACCACTAACCACTAACCACTAACCACTAATAACTAACCACTAATAACTAACCACTAACCACTAATAACTAACCACTAATAACTAACCACTAACCACTAATAACTAACCACTAATAACTAACCACTAATAACTATGATACTAGCTTGTTTCTCCAAACACTTAAATAAGTATAAGAAGTTGACAAAGTGCTTACTGCATCTGTTAGCTGATCTAGGAGTGATTTTCCAATGTTTTCTCCTGAAAATAAATTGAAATTATAATCAACATAATGGAATGTAATCTGTCTGTCAGGAGCTATTAAATAGATGGCAGGTAAGGATGCATTCTCATCGTCAATTCCTGAAACCCAATTTCTCAAGGGATTTGACACATCAAAAAGTCCAAACTGTTCAGCGATTTCATTATCGTAATCGAAAAATACATTCAAGTTAGTGATTTCATTTAGTCTTTTTCTGAATTCTCTCGAAGTATTATTTGCTATAACAACAAGATTACCCCCATTTTTTTGCACTTGTTTTTGGAGGGATAATAATGAATTGAAAGAGCTATTGTTTGTATTAAACCCTGAGAAAAATGCGAGAACTAGAGGTTGTTGTAAATCAAGAAAATGTTGAACCGAAATGTATGCGTCCTTTTGAAATTGAAAAACAGGGGCAAAATCTCCTTTTAATAATGGATAATATCCATAATTGTAAATCTTGGTTGAAATTGTTTGAGACCCGATAACTGATGCTTTTTGTACAGTGTATGTTTGAGTAGCCATTTTAAATAAATTGATTTGTAAATGAAATAAGTTAATAACCTGAACCTAACGGATTGTTTCTTAAAAACAACAATAACTACAGCAGTAGCGACACGTGAATGATAATATGATGTTTTTTGTTTGCATATTTTTTTTGATGAGGCAAATATATAAGCCGTTTATTAATCTACCAAACTAATAGACAAGTATTTTTTATTTTTCTTAATATTTCATGATGAATTTGTTTATTGTAGTGGATATTGGTTTGTAAATTATGTTTTTGCTTAAACTTTTGCTTTGGCCTGCAAAAATTAAGTCTATTATATTTGTAGGGATTATGGATATGGAAGTGTACTGTAGAAAATGTATGAGACTAGAAATTAAGATGTAAAGAATCCTTTGGGTGGTTAGAAAAGAATTGTTTGAATTATTAATAATTAGGGAATGGTTGATATTTTATTCAAATAGATGCACCATAATCAAATGATAATATCTTCCTAATTAGTCTAAACTCTAGAATTAAAATGTATTAAACACACACTTTATCTTACTTTATCACCTTGTTATAAAATTTTCGAATGGTTCGCTTTATTCAATAGCTATATTTGCCAACTTTTAAAAATTACAGATATGCTTAATGTAGGAGTTTTTGGTGTAGGACATCTGGGAAAATTTCATTTGAATAATTGGCTTGAAATAGAAGGTGTTAAAGTGGTAGGATTCTTTGACCCTAACAATGAAGTTGCAAAAGAAGTTGTAGAGAAGTATAATTTGAAGCGATTTCAGGATGAGGATAAGCTAATGGACGCCTCCGATATTGTTGATGTCGTTGTTCCCACAGACAAACACTTCGGCATTTGTATGAAAGCCCTCCGAAAAGGAAAGCATGTTTTTGTTGAAAAGCCTTTAGCAAATACGATTCAGGAAGCAAAGGAATTAGTGAATATGGCGCGTGAGGCAAATGTAAAGGTTCAAGTGGGGCATGTAGAACGATTTAATCCCGCATTTCTTGCCTTGAAAGATGTGAACGTAAAGCCGATGTTTATTGAAATTCACCGTCTTGCACAATTTAATCCTCGTGGCACTGAAGTGAGTGTTATCCTCGACTTGATGATTCATGATATTGATATTGTTTTGAGTCTAGTGAAGAGTGGCGTGAAAAATATTCATGCAAATGGTGTAGCTGTAATGACTGATACGCCTGATATTGCAAATGTTCGGATTGAATTCAATAATGGATGTGTAGCCAATTTAACAAGTAGCCGAATCAGTTTGAAAAAGATGCGTAAGATGCGTATGTTTCAAAAAGATGCCTATATAGCCGTTGATTTCTTGGATAAGAAAACAGAAATTATCAAATTGAAAGAGGCAAAAGATACCGATGCTTTCTTCTTTAATTTGGAAACTCCAACAGGCTCCAAAACAATCGCTGTCTCAAATCCTAAAATCCCTGCAGAAGCGAATGCCATTAAAATGGAATTAGAAGCTTTTGTTGATAGCATTGTAAACAATACGACTCCAATTGTCAGCGAAATAGATGGTTTATTGGCTATGGAAGTGGCACATCAAATAATTGAAAAAATAAATAATACCAATAGGTTCGCCAAATAAAGAAGGATGCTTAAACGACTTGTAGATGTGGTGGTTGCATTCGTGGCTATCCTTATTTTTTCTCCCATTATTTTGGTCTTGATGATTATCACGGCAATAGTTTCGGGAGGTGTGATATTTTACCGACAGGAAAGGATTGGATTAAAAGGGAGATCGTTTATCATGTATAAATTTGTCAGTATGTTTCCTGATGCAGAAAAAGATGGACCACGTTTATGGGTAGAGGGTGATCCTCGACAAACAAAGTGGGGCACTTTTATGCGAAAACGACGTTTTGACGAACTACCTCAATTGTGGAATATCTTGAAAGGGGACATTAGTTTTGTAGGTTCTACCCGACCTGAAAGAAAGTATTACATCGATCAATTGGTGAAAATTGCACCACAATACTTTGAATTGTTGAATGTAAAGCCCGGTTTGGTATCTATTGGGATTGTTGAGTATGGTTACGCATCTACTATTGATGAAATGAAGGAAAGGATGCAATATGACATGCAATACCTCAATAATCCTTCACAATTTAAGGACTTACATATTTTGATAAAAGCTTTTTGGAAAGTAATTTTAGGGAAAGGAAAATAATCATAGTGGTTAGTGGTTAGTGGTTAGTGGTTAATCCGCTATCACTAACCACTAACCACTTATAACTAACAACTATTATCGTGCGTAATTATTTAATCATTTTCTTGCTCATTCTACTGAATGCAACTGCTTTTAGTCAGGGCAAATCTGCAAAATATTGGCAGCAACAAGCCGATTATAACATTCAGGTTCAGCTTGATGACATCTTGAATAGCTTAGAAGGCTACGAAAAAATTGTTTATACCAACAACTCTCCTGATACACTTCATTTTATTTGGTTTCATTTGTGGCCAAATGCCTACAAGGATGAAAAGACCGCATTTAGTGAACAATTATTGAAAAACTTTCGAACTGATTTCTATTTCAGTGATGAAGAAAATCGTGGGTATATTTCTAACCTTTCCTTCAAAATAAACGGAATTAAGGCGGATACTTTCAATCATCCTAAATATGAAGATGTGGTAAAAGTGATGTTGCCC
Organism: Chitinophagaceae bacterium; assembly: GCA_947378615.1. Classification (GTDB taxonomy): domain Bacteria; phylum Bacteroidota; class Bacteroidia; order Chitinophagales; family Chitinophagaceae; genus Parasediminibacterium. The sequence continues at coordinate 3,672 of CANCKV010000201.1, forward strand.
GAACCCTTATTTCCTGGTCAGACAGATACAATATCCACTCCTTTTCATGTAAAGTTGCCCTATAATTTTTCTAGAGGGGGGCACATTGCACAAAGCTATCAGATTACTCAGTGGTATCCCAAACCTGCAGTATATGATGCGAAGGGGTGGCATCAGATGCCTTATCTCGATCAAGGGGAGTTTTTTAGTGAGTTCGGTAATTATGAGGTGAAGATTGTATTACCTGAAAATTATGTTGTTGCCGCTTCGGGTGAGTTACAAACGCCTGATGAATTGAAAAAGTTATTGACAATCGGATCCACAAAAGTGTCACAACAGACAAATTTTATTTATTATAATAAACGGATTATCAATAATCAGGCGAAACCACTCAAACCATTAGAATTGTATGCCCCGAGAACTGCCCCTACCAATAAAACATTGATTTATCATCTAAGTAATGCACATGACTTCGCATGGTTTGCGAGCAAACAGTTTGTTGTGTTGCACGATACTGTTCAGCTTTCCAACAAGATAGTGGATGTTTTTTCCTATTATCCTCCATGGGTACATCCAAATTGGAAGAAAAGTTTAGCTTTTGCAAAAACAGGATTAAAGTATTATGATACCCACTTAGGTAGTTATCCTTACAACACAGCTAGTGTCGTGAGTGGACCACAGGCTATTGGAAGTGGTGGTATGGAATATCCTTCGATTACCCTGATTACTACGCAAGCAGGAGGGAAGGAATTAGATGAGACTATTGCACATGAATTGGGGCATAATTGGTTTTATGGTTCATTGGCTTCAAATGAAAGGGAACATGCGTGGATGGATGAAGGCATGAATACCTTTTATGAAAAAAATTACATGCAAGAAAGATATCCTATAAATCCTGTAGAGGATGGACTTGCAGAATCTAATTTAGAGAAGTTATTGACGGAACAATTAATCAAAAAGCATAAGGATCAGCCCCTAGATTTAGCTAGTGAGGCCTATACTTCACTTAATTATGGTCTGTTTGTATATCATCAGACCGCAATTTGGATGGAGCGCTTAAAGAAACAATTGGGTGGAGAGGTATTTGAACAATCAATGAAAAACTATTATTCAAATTGGCAATATAAGCATCCCTATCCTGAAGATTTTAAACAATCTATTGTGGATGCAAGTCATCAGAATATTGACACACTTTACAATGAACTGTTTTCAAATAAATGGCAACATCAATTTGCAGCACAAAAGAAACCGCTTCGATTAGGCTTTTTGTTTCCTTTGAAAAACACAGATAAATATAATTATTTGTCCGTTTCGCCTATGTTAGGGTATAATGCTAATGATAAATTGATGATAGGAGGGATGATTCACAACTATCAATTACCTACCAATAAATTCAATTTTATTGCTATCCCTTTATATGGGACGGGAACTAGTCAGCTAAATTATTATGCTAGGGCAAGTTATAAAATTCCCTTGACAGGAAAACTTTTTGACAATATCAATATCAATAGTTCGGTCAGTAAGTTTACTTATGATCAGGCGAATTTTATCGTTCCTGCCATCCCTAAATCACTCAATTTACAATACTATAAAGTGGATCCTACCATTAGGATTAACTTTCGAAACGATGATTTACTTAGCTCAAAAAGGAGCTTTATTGAGTTGAAAACCTACTTTATTGGGGAACAGAATTATCAGTTGATTGGAGGAAATGCTACTACACCTGCTATTAGTCGGGCTGTTTATAGTGCACGAGAATTTAATCAACTTAAATATCTTTTTGAGGACAATCGAGCGCTGTATCCTTATAGTATTGAGGCAAAACTTGAAGGAAATGATCAGTTTTTGAAGGGAGGAGTGACAGGGAAATATTCATATAACTATCCCGAAGGAAAAGGGCATGGTTTGGATATTCGTTTTTTTGCAGGAAAATTCTTCAATCTAATTTCGAATAACCCCTATCCCTATTCAATCTACGACCTGACTTTGACAGGTGCAAGAGGTTCCGATGATTATGCTTATGGTAACTATTTTATTGGAAGAAGTGCTAGACCCGAAACTAATGATTGGCAGAGTCAGCAATTGATGGAAAGAGATGGTTTCTTTAAGGTTGGAACCGAGATGCAGGGTTCACCTGGTAGGACTGAGAATTGGTTGTCATCCTTGAATTTAAGTGGTAATATTCCAGATAAAATAAATCCTTTGAAGGTTCTTCCTTTCGAATTGCCTTTAAAATTATTTCTAGACATCGGTACTTATGCCGAGGCATGGGATGAGAGTGTAACGGGAAGTCATTTCTTGTATGATGCAGGGGTACAGATTTCCTTGTTTCATGGTTGTGCCAATGTTTATGTTCCATTGCTATATAGTCAGGTATATCGGACATATTATCAATCCTTCTTTGCAGGAAAGACTCTTGTGAGCAGCATTTCATTTACCCTAGATATACAAAAAATCAGACTCAATGATTTGGTAAAGGGGATGGTGTTTTAGTGGTTAGTGGTTAGTGATTAGTTGTTAGTGGTTAGTGATTAGTGATTAGTGATTAGTGATTAGTTGTTAGTGATTAGTTGTTAGTTTGTGGTCGTTAATTGATAATTGATAATTCATATTCATAGTTTTCATCACTCATCACTCATAGGAAAGTAAAATAAATAAATTGAGCAATTTTCAGATTTAATACTATAGAAAATAACACGAATTTTATGAAAAAAAGCTCAACACATAGACAGATAGGTTCACAT
>CANCKV010000202.1 GCA_947378615.1 Chitinophagaceae bacterium
TCATTATTCCCAATTTTTCGTGAATGTAATTGATTTGTATGTTGACTCCCCTATTTACTTTTTGTGACTTCATTTTCCATTTCTAATTCTCCACACATTTTCCATTTTCCATTTTCAATTATCAATTACCATATTTTTGTCCACTTTAAACTCTACTTACTTTTCAATGCAGCAAACACCCGACATTCAACATAAATTTACTACATCAATCAATATTATCCGTGATAGTGATAGGAAGATAAGCTATATCCCTACCCCTAATGCAAGTCGGGTTGTCAATCAGTTAGCGAATGACTTCAAGACAGGCATTCGTTCCTTCAGTATCATCGGGTCGTACGGAACAGGAAAGTCGGCTTTTTTGTGGGCATTGCGTCAAACGCTATTAGGAAAGGAAACCTATTTTGATATTCGCCTACTCGATAACGCCACAATCGACTTCATCAATATCATCGGAGAGTATAAGTCGGTAAAAGAAGTGTTTGCCCACTATTTCAACCTACCCGATACAACCGACGATTTATCTACAAACATATTTGCCTGTATTACAGAACGCTATCAGCAAACAGCCACTCATCAAACCCCGATATTATTTCTAGTCATCGATGAGTTTGGTAAGTTTCTCGAATTTGCCGCACATAACGACCCCGAAAAGGAGTTGTATTTCTTGCAGCAGTTAGCCGAGTTTGTCAATAATCCCGATAATAACATCATCCTCTGCACCACCGTGCATCAGAATTTCGATGCCTACGCTGTCGCCTTAAATCAAGCACAAAAGCAAGAGTGGACAAAGGTAAAAGGTCGTTTCAGAGAAATTACCTTCAATGAACCCGTAGAGCAATTGTTGTTTTTGGCTGCCGAGCATCTGAATAGGAATCCTTCGAGTGGCGGGTATTCCAAATCTATCAAGGAGGCCGTCAAGCTATTAACCACTTCAAAGGCATTTAGTTTCAATAGTGAGTACATCAATGAAATTGCCGAAAAGTTGTTTCCCCTCGATATCCTTTCTGCTTTTACCCTAACCCTTTCCCTACAGAAATACGGACAGAATGAGCGTTCTCTTTTCTCCTTCTTAGAATCTACCGACCATACAGGATTGTCTCAACACCTTGATTCAAAGAAAGGGCTCTACACGATTGCCGATGTTTATGACTATCTTATCTACAACTTTTATTCTCTCCTAAATTCAAAGTACAATACCGATTTCATTGCATGGAAATCCATTAAAAGTGCTTTAGATAGGATAGAAACCTCTTTCGAGGAGAATATTGTAGAATATACCAAGATTGTCAAGGTGATAGGCTTATTGAATATAAATACGATTGCAGGTTCAAGACTCGATGATGTTTTCTTAACCCATTATCTAAAGCAATGCGTAGGCATTTCTAATGCTGATTCATTGATTAAGGCACTTGAAAAGAAGGGAATTATTCTATATAGAAACTATAATAAGCGTTTCGTACTCTTCGAAGGAACCGATATAGATATTGATGATGAAATAGAAAAGGCAGGAAGTGCAATTGATGGAATCATTGATATTGTTACCTTATTAAAAAGATACTATGAACTTCCTCCGATTGTTGCAAAGAGGGCGATGTTCGAAAAAGGCACGCCACGTCTCTTTGAATATAGAATCTCTAATGAGCCAATCAATGACATTCCGCAAGATGAGATTGATGGTTTTGTCAACTTGATTTTCAATGAAAATGACAGCTTGAACGAAGTCATCGAGCATTCAAAAAACAATGAAGAGGCTATCTTATATTGTTATTATACCGATGCAAAGGCGATTAAGGACCTATTGTTTGAGATAGAAAAGGTGCAACATGTAATTGAAAACTTCTTTGATGACAAAATCGCTGTCCGAGAGCTCAACAATATCTTATTAGATTATAAGGAACAACTAAACGATAAAATCCTAAATAACTTTTACGGTTCCGAAACAGAGGTAGTTTGGTATTTCAGAGGGCAACAATTAACTATCAACAATAAAAAGGAGTTTAATAGAACCCTCTCTAGCATTTCCGAAATAGTGTATCCCTATGCCCCTTCCTTCAATAATGAGTTGGTCAATAAGCATAAGATTTCTCCTTCTATACATACCGCAAAGCGTAATTATTTTAGGGCATTAGTAGATTCGTGGGATGAACCCGACTTAGGATTTGACCCTGCTAGATTTCCGCCCGAAAAAACTATCTACATTACCCTATTAAAGGAGAATGGAATTGATTTATATACCGATACTAATAATAAAGAGATTGAAGTAGATGAAAATTCTTCCTTCAAGCATCTTTGGAATCAATCAATCGAGATTCTCGAGAGTACAAAGCACGGCAGAAAATCTGTCGCCACTTTTATTGAGCAACTCTCAAAACGCCCTTTCAAATTAAAGCAAGGGGTGATTGATTTTTGGGTGGCGTCTTTCTTATTCATCAAGAGGAATGATTATGCCTTATTTGGTGCGAGTGGATATATCCCCTACCTAACGGATGAAATCATCGAATTAGTCATGAAATATCCGCAAGACTACGACGTGAAGGCCTTAGAAATTGAAGGAGTGAAATTGGATATCTCCAATATTTATCGTCAATTTCTCAATCAGGCTGAACAATCAAAAATGAGCAATCAATTGTTCATCGAAACAATTAAGCCGTTCCTTTCTTTTTATGGTTCGCTCACCGAATATGCAAAAAATACAAAACGATTAGCAAAAGAAACAATCTCCCTGCGTGACGCTATTTCTAAATCTTTAGACCCTGAAAAGACCTTCTTCGAGGACTTTCCAAATGCCTTAGGCTATTCAATCGAATCCTTACAACAATCGAAGACTGATTTTCAGATTTGTCTAAATTAGTTGTAAGAGGCAATACGAAAATTAAGAACTTGTCAGGATAGTTTAGTGGAGCGATTTGAGAGTTTCATCAATACAGAATTTATTGGCGAACAAGTCAATTTCGAAGATTATAAAACTATTCTACAAAACCGTTTTAAAAAGCTAAAAAAGCATCTTTGTTTACCCATTCAAAAAACATTTATACAGCGGCTCGATTCGCAGTTAGATGATAAAAATGCTTGGCTAAATTCTATTTCTCAATCTGTTGTCGGCAAACCCCTCAATAACTTTAAGGACGAAGATGAATTTGCACTTTACGATAAATTCAAGACTTTAATCAGCGATTTAGATAGTCTTACCAATCTATCGGAGGAAGATGTAAATGAGGAAACAGAAGAGGTTTTTGGTATAGAATTCAGTTCCTTTTCGGAAGGAATCAAAAAAAGCTTTATCCGATTACCTAAAGCGAAAAGTTTTGAGGCAAACTCAATGCAGGTCAATATCAAAAAGTCACTTACTAAGGATAAAACACTATTATTGTAGTAATCACGAACGTTTTAAAAGAATTATTAAATAATGAGTAAAGTCAGGCATGTTTTAGGAATATCAGGAGGTAAGGACAGTGCCGCTTTAGCCATCTATATGAAAGACCACTACCCTCATCTAGATATTGAATACTACACTTGTGATACGGGTAAGGAATTAGAAGAAACCTATCAGTTAATCACTAATCTAGAAATTTACTTAGGCAAAAAGATTACACTACTAAGGGCAGCTGAAGGAAGTAATGAAGACCCTTTTGAGCATTATCTTAAATTATACGGAGGCTATATTCCTTCATCAACAGCAAGGTGGTGTACCAAAAAACTCAAGCTTGAACCCTTCGAAAGATTTGTAGGCGATGAGCCTGTTATCTCCTATGTAGGTATCAGAGGTGATGAAGACAGGGAAGGATATATTTCTAAAAAGACAACCATTCAGAGCATATTTCCCTTTCGGAAAAATATATGGAGCGAGGATGTCATTAATAAGGTATTGAGCAATAGCAATAGTAGTCAGGTGATTAGTCTGTATGAATCTTTGGAGAAAAAGAAATTGAAGAGTCATTTCCTCGATTTATTAAAACATCCGATTACCCCTAATTTCACACAAACACAAAAGTTAAACCTATTATTAGATACAAGCATTTCCGAATTCAATGCAATTGTTTTTGCCTACCTCAAAACAACAAATTATCCCTTAGCAAACGAGGAAAACTTTGAATTGATTGATAATGAAGAAGTCTTAGTAAGGGCTGATATCTTTAGAATCCTCGAAGAAAGTGGTGTAGGTGTACCTGCCTACTACAAGGAAATTGGCTTTGAAGTCAATGACAAGAAGGGTACTTATGCCCGCAGCCGTTCAGGTTGTTATTTCTGTTTCTTTCAACAAAAGATAGAGTGGGTGTGGCTTTACGAACAACATCCCGACCGCTATTCAAAAGCGATGGAATATGAAAAAGATGGTTTCACTTGGAATCAAGATGAAACGCTTGCAGATTTGATTAAACCAAAAAGAATACTGTTTATCAAAGAAGATAATATGAAACGAAAAGCAAATAAAATTAGTAGGACTAAATCACCCTATCTCATAGATATTCTGGAAGATTCTGAAGAGGATGGATGTGCAAGCTGCTTTATTTAATAAATCAACAGATAAAAAATAACGATATGCAATTACCTTATCATGACAAACTTGACATTTCTAAATTAACTGCTGTATTTTCAGATGTACAAAAATCGTATAAGTTTTATTGGTTTCTATCCATTTTAGACATACTTCAAGAAAGTGAACTTACACTTATTCCAATTAATGACATATTATTAAGGATGGTAGCTCATGTTTGGTATCCCTTGGACTATTATAAATTATCTTTTGGTAAAAAAGATAGATTCAAAAATATAGCTCACTTTATTACAGGTAAGATTTATATAGATAATAATCCCAATTCTCCTTCTCTGATAGAACAGATAAAATCAAAACTCCCATCGGAAGAACAAAATTCATTAAATGCAAGAGTGGAAACGTTGATTAATTATGTTCCTTATCGCTTTTTACGTCCTTTCTTTTCAGAAGAAACAAGTGGAATTTTAGACACGCTAGTCAATAATAAGATAAAAGGTCTTCTTGAACAATATTTTCATAGTTCACCCGAAAGAGTTATTTACAAATTTGTTGACAAGGGAAACCTTAAATTCATTGAAGTCAATCCTATTTGGAGGGATTATCTTAATAAACACCAAGGAATATTAAGAGGATTTATTAATTGGCATTTATTAAAGTTTGTGCAAAAAAACAATCCAAATGTAATTGGACTATCTGAAAAACTTAATAAACCTATTAAAAGAGATTTGTCAGATGCAAGTAAGTTTTGGAAAGAATATATTAGAGATGAAAATACACATATTCAATGTATTTATTCTGGTCAAGAAATAACATTGGCTAATTTAAGTTTAGACCATTTTCTTCCTTGGTCTTTAGTTGCTCACGATTTAGTTTGGAATATCATTCCCACTCCAAAAAGTATTAATTCATCTAAAAGTGATAAGATACCTTCGGTTGATTTATATCTTAATCAATTTATCAAGTTGCAATTTGATGCATTTAAGTTTCATTCAGAAAGGGGGGCAACTGCTTTGTTAGAAGATTACAGTCAGATTTTCGGACAAACGACTGATGAGATAATTATGAAACCGTATGAAACATTTAATGAAGAATTATCCAAGATAGTTTTGCCACAAATACAAACTGCGAGGAATATGGGGTTTGATTATCCATTTATCTACAAAATATAAGCAATGCAAAATGAGATTAAAATTAGTAAATTTTTAAGTTTAATACTACGTCATAACCCAAATAAGATTGGAATAACTCTCGACGAAAATGGATGGGTAAAGGTTGATATTCTATTAGAAAATCTAAAAAAAGCCAATGTCTATTTATCATTCGATGAACTTAAAGAATTGGTTGAAAATAACAATAAGAAAAGATTTGCTTTTGATGGTGATTTCAAAAAGATTAGAGCTAGCCAAGGGCATTCACTGGAAATAGATTTAGATTATCAAGAACAAAAACCTCCAGACATTCTTTTTCATGGAACATCTACAGAACATCTGAAATTAATCAGGTCGCAAGGACTAAATAAAATGAAAAGACACCATGTTCATTTAAGTCAAGACGAAACCACTGCATTGCAAGTTGGGAAAAGACATGGAACTCCTATCATTTTAAAAGTCAATTCGATTGGTATGTTTAATGATGGATTTGCATTTTATCTTTCGGAAAATAATGTTTGGCTAACAGAGTTTGTACCAATTAAATATCTACAAATCGATGATTAAGAATCTATACAGTCACCTCACTGCCAAAGAAAGGGATAGCCTTTCATTCCCTGCAAGAATATTGTTGGAGAGAAACCTGATTAAAGGAGAAGTCCTCGATTTTGGTTGTGGCTTAGGCAAGGATGTAGAATTACTCAATGCCAAAGGAATCCATATTGT
>CANCKV010000203.1 GCA_947378615.1 Chitinophagaceae bacterium
AAGAAACTAACTAAGTAATTAAACTTAAAAGATTCCTTAAGGTAATAAACTGCAAAAACTGTAAATACAACCAATGAAATTACTTCTTGAGTAATCTTCAACTGAAAGCCATTGAATCCCTCAGCATATCCAGACCTATTTGCAGGAACCATCAAGCAATATTCAAAAAAGGCAATTCCCCAACTAACTATGATTGCTTTCCACAGAGGCATTCCAGTATTTTTGAGATTCCCATACCAAGCGAAAGTCATAAAAACATTAGAAACAAGTAGAAGCAAAAAAGCTTTAATCATTTATTTTCATTTTTTAGTAAATCTGAATAGCAAACACCAAAATAAAAGAGTTTTTGTGATAAAATCAGTAAAAAAGTATTTTAAAACAGTCTTTTCTTATTATTGCAGTAAACACTACATTCGTTTTTTTGTTTTTATACTCTTAAATAGAAAATCATGAATAAGTTTCAGGCAATTATTAAGTTCTCAATGGATGAAGAATTCATGACATTTGTACCCCCACATCGTACTTATATTAATTACCTAATGAACAAGGGAGTAATAGATAGTTATGCTGTAAGTATGGAATCTCAAACAAATTGGATAACGCTCAATTGTAAATCAAAGGCTGAAGCAGCCGCCATTTTGGCAAAATCCCCTTTGTATAAATATTGGGATTATACCATAGAGGAACTTTTTGTTTATGATAGTCAACACTATAGATTACCTGCATTGCAGTTTAATTAAGTAGTGCATGATAGATTCTAAGTAAGAAATTGCAGTAAGACCTACAAATGAAAAGCGGCACATCATTTCATGATATGCCGCTTTTATTATTTAATAAAAAGTGAATTACAGATTGGTATTCTCTTCTGTATTTGCAATTATCTCCTCAGCAGGTTTAACTTCAAATTTAATCTTGCCTGTTTCTTTTTCTAGTACTGCAAGTAAAGTGTCGCCAGTCTTTATATTCAAATTAAGAATCTCTTCAGCTAAAGGATCTTCAAGATGCTTTTGAATAGCACGATGCAACGGTCTCGCACCAAAGTTTGCATCATAACCCTTCTCAGCTATAAAATCCTTTGCCTCATCAGTTATCTTCAAATTGTAACCCATGTTATTAAGTCTCTTATACACCCCTTGCATCACTATGTCAATAATGACAAAGATGTGTTCTTTAGTAAGAGAATTGAATATCACTACGTCATCAATTCGATTCAAAAACTCAGGAGAAAAAGTTTTCTTCAATGATTTCTCAATGACTGCTTTATTATTTTCTTCTTGATTCTGAACTCTAGTTGCAGTAGCAAATCCGACTCCATCACCAAACTCTTTCAATTGACGAACGCCAATATTTGAAGTCATAATAATAAGACTGTTTTTGAAATCTATCTTTCTTCCAAGACCATCAGTCAATTGTCCATCATCTAATACTTGTAATAAAATATTATAGATATCAGGATGTGCTTTTTCAATTTCATCTAAAAGGATAACAGAATAAGGTTTACGACGAATTTTCTCTGTCAATTGTCCTCCTTCTTCATATCCAACATAACCGGGAGGTGCTCCCACCAAGCGAGTTACAGTGAACTTCTCCATATATTCGCTCATGTCAATACGAATCAATGCATCTTCACTATCAAACATGTACTTCGCAAGACTTCTTGCCAATTCTGTTTTCCCAACCCCTGTTGGCCCAAGGAAAATAAAACTGCCAATAGGCTTTCTCGGGTCTTTCAATCCAACTCTATTCCGCTGAATTGCTTTAGTAACCTTACTAATTGCTTCTTCCTGTCCAATCACCATTCCTCTCATATCTTCGCTCATTCTACGAAGTTTCTCAGTTTCAGCCTGAACCATCCTCTTGACAGGAATCCCCGTCATCATACTCACTACCTCTGCAATATGATCTTCTGTAATTGGATAACGCTTGTGTTTACTCTCCTCTTCCCAAGTATTCTTAGCAGTTTCTAATTCTTCTCCCAGTCTCTTTTCTTTGTCTCTCAGACTAGCGGCTTCTTCAAAACGTTGACTTTTTACGACCCTATTCTTTTCAATTTTAACTTCCTCTATTTGCTTTTCAAGTTCTACAATAGCTTCAGGTACGTTTATGTTTTTTAAGTGTACCCTCGCACCAACTTCATCTAGAACATCAATTGCCTTATCTGGCAACAAACGATCTGTCATATATCGGTCACTCAATTTTACACAAGCCTCAATTGCTTCAACATCATAATTTACATTATGGAAATCTTCATACTTACTCTTTATATTAGTAAGAATCTGAATCGTCTCTTCAACGGTCGGTGGCTCAATTAACACTTTTTGGAAACGACGATCTAAGGCCCCATCCTTTTCAATGTATTGACGATATTCGTCAAGAGTAGAAGCTCCGATGCATTGAAGTTCGCCTCTCGCTAATGCTGGTTTAAAAATATTGCTAGCATCCAAACTTCCACTAGCACCTCCCGCACCAACTATTGTGTGAATCTCATCTATAAATAGAATAACATCTCTATTCTTTTCCAATTCATTCATAATAGCTTTCATTCGCTCTTCGAATTGCCCGCGGTATTTTGTACCTGCTACCAATGCTGCTAAATCCAAGGAAATTACACGCTTATCAAATAATACCCTACTTACCTTTCTTTGAACAATACGCAATGCCAAACCTTCAACAATAGCAGTTTTGCCTACACCCGGTTCTCCAATCAGAATAGGGTTATTTTTCTTTCTTCTTGAAAGAATTTGAGAGACTCTTTCTATTTCTTTTTCACGTCCAACTATTGGATCAAGATTACCACCCTCAGCCATCTTCGTGATATCTCGACCGAAATTATCCAAAACAGGCGTTTTGCTCTTAGCCGAAGCCGTAGCTTTTCCTTGTGCAGTACCGCTACCTTTAGGTTGTTGAAATCCTCCACCACGTTTTTCATCTTCAAACTCTTCATCAGGATCGTCTTGAAATTCACTTTTTGGAGTACTAGGACTACTTACCATGCCTAATTCATTTCTGAACATGTCATAGTCAACTTCAAACTGATTAAGAATTTGTGTGGCAATATTTTCTTTGTTCTTCAGAATACTCAACATGAGATGTTCTGTTTCTACTAAAGGACTTTTTAAAGCTTTTGCTTCAAGAACCGTAATTCGTATTACCTTTTCTGCCTGCTTCGTAAGAGGAAGGCTATTGATATTGGCAATATTTTTTCCAGTTTTGTCTTTTACTGCTAATTCTATTTCTTTGCGAAGTTCATAAAGATCAACATTTAATCTTTGTAAGACTTTGATTGCGTTATTCTCGCCATCACGAATCATACCTAGTAATAAATGTTCTGTTCCAATAAAATCGTTTCCCAGTCGTAGGGCTTCTTCCCTACTAAAGGAAATGATTTCTTTAACTTGTGCTGAAAAGTTGTTATCCATTTAAATAAATTAAGTTCTCGTTTACAATTATAAGGAATATTTTTGAGGAAATTAATTGAGTTGTTTTAAATCATCAAAAAAATATAAAAAATGGAATTCAAAATTGATACCAAGGAGAAATTTACTGTATTAATTCCCTTAGAAATAGCGTTGTCTGACAATATGACTGCGGACATAGTCGCAGCTTGTGTTCCTTTCTTAGAAAAGGAGATTAAAAATTTAGTACTGAACTTAAAGGAAGTCAAAAGTATTGAATGTGGTATCACAAGGGCATTAGCTGATTTACAACAAACCTTTTATGAACGAAATGCTAGTTTTGTAGTTTGTGAAGTAGGAAAAGCCTTAACTGAAACTTTTGAGAAAGAAGATATTATTGATTTATTAAATCAAACGCCTACAGAGAGTGAAGCATGGGATATTGTACAGATGGAAGAAATTGAAAGAGAGTTAATGGATGGTTTTGATATGGAATTTGAAAAAAATGATTAGTTGGTTGTTTATTTCATTATTATTCTGTATTATCGTATATTATTTTAATAAGTGGACTGTTTTGAACACTTTTATGCCCTTAAATAAATGAATTGAATCATTAGCAACTTTGAATTACTAGATTCAAAAGTTTGGTGCTTTTCGTTTTTGGCAAAGAAATTCTTTTTGGGTATTTCATTTATAAACTCAATTATATTAACTAATGTTTGGAGTAACTATTTTAGGAAACAATTCTGCGGTGCCTGCTTACGATCGGCATCCTACAGCACAAATAGTTACTTTACAGGATACCCTCTTATTAATAGATTGTGGGGAAGGTACTCAGATGCAAATCGCAAAATATAATGTTCGTTGGGGCAAGATTAAGTACATTTTAATTTCGCATTTACATGGAGATCATTATTTTGGACTAATTGGAATGATTACAAGTATGGCTTTGTTAGGCCGTCAAGATAGCCTACATGTTTATGGACCAACTAGATTGAAAGAAATAATTGAGTTGCAATTAGCAGTTGCCGAAACGACGATTCCCTTTAAATTATATTTTACAGCACTTGAAGAAGATGGTCTGATTGTAAATGAAAATAAATTTACTGTCTCTTGCTTTGCAACTCAGCATAGGATTCCATGCAGAGGTTTTATTATTAAAGAAAAGAAAAAGCCTAGGAAGATAAATAAGGATACCATCTCTAATTATCAAATACCTACAGCATTCTATGATCGATTAAAGGATGGTGAAGATTTTACTGCTCCTGATGGTCAAATCATTAAAAATGAGGAAGTAACAATTCCTACTTCTCCTTGCCGTAGTTATGTTTATTCTGCAGATACAATTTATGATAGAAATATTGCTGAACTTTCTAAAGGGGCAAACCTATTATATCATGAAACAACTTATGTAAAAACAATGACTGAAAACGCATTGTTACGTTTTCATTCTACTACACATCAGGCTGCATCAATAGCATTAGAAGCAGGTGTGGAAAAATTGATAATAGGACATTTCAGTAGCAAATACGAAAAGCTTGAAGTTTATTTAGAAGAAGCAAAAGAAGTTTTTACAAATACACATTTAGCAATAGAAGGGGTGACACATATTATTTAAACGGAGAAATATTGTTGATGAAGTATGAGTTTGAAATTGTGTGAGGTGTTTAGAGTGGTGGTGAGAAACAAATTATTTTGACTTTTTTTGAAAAAAGATTTGTCAGTTAAAAACAGTTCCCTATATTTGCACTCCCAAAACGGGAAAGGGAGTTTAGCTCAGTTGGTTTAGAGCATCTGCCTTACAAGCAGAGGGTCGGCGGTTCGACCCCGTCAACTCCCACATACTGGCAAAGGGTTTCAAGCGATTGAAACCCTTTTTTATTTTAGCCATTTGCATAACATTTGCATTACAGATTTCATCTCTATCTAAGAGCCTGAATCTAAAAAGAATTATTTATTCTTGTCATTCCCATTATCATTCCCCACAGGTAGTAATTGAGTATAACCAATCCCATATTGTTCAAATGGGAATCTCTCTCCCTTAAGTTCAAGGTAGTTTAATAATCTATAATGACTAAGATTTATAACCATGTATATCTCTCTAAAATCAATATTGTTCATATAAGAAAACAGAAATACATCATAAGCGTCCTTTTCAATTTGTTGAGCCACTACCCTATCTATAGGTACTTCAATAGTGGATACACCGATTGTTATTGGAAATGTCTTTCCAATCAGGTGTTGATAATTCGCCGCTATAGATTCGGCTAATTGTTTGTCGAAAAAAAATCTGTATTCATTTACTTGCATAACATAAGGTTTAGTTATTAATAAAGTCATCGAATTCATCAACAATCGGAGGGACTACCATTGAATAGATGATGCCGAACTTTTCAAAAAGTTCATTTTCCATATTATGGAACTTCAATAAATCAATAAGTCTCACCGTTCTTGAGAGTGGAGAGTTCATTAGTTCATTTCTGTTTTCAAGGTTTCTAAATTTTGTTTTTACAAACACATCAGCACCTCTAAAATTAATGGGGTCAAATATTAATTCTTCAATACTTGACATATATTTTTTTCCATTAAAATCAATTGGAAATATAGGCTTCCCAATTAACTTATCTGAATATTCAAACATTATTTTCATCGCCAAGTTGTGTTCAAAAAGAATTGTATAAGATGATAAATCGGTAGTTGACATGTGAATAGTTTTGATTGCAAAATAAATTCAAATAATTTCAACAATAGCAATTTCTTACTCACATAGATTATTGACAACTAATGAACGTATTAATTGAAAATTCTCTTTTCGAATAACCTTTGATATGTTATAGTGTAATGATTCCGTTTCCGAAACAAAAAAAGCATTCTGTATTCATTCGGAACATTTCGGAAAGGAGTTGTGATTAATAGAGCCATTAATATTGCATAGTCAACATGGAATAAAATATAATTTGGAATGAAAA
>CANCKV010000204.1 GCA_947378615.1 Chitinophagaceae bacterium
TGATATTGCCTGCAATCTTTTCTTCGGTAGTTACCGTTATGCCAACTGGTTTGTTGAAAGCGATATAAACAAGTTTTTCCTTCTTTTTTTGAGTAGTAGCAGTAGTGATTAGGCTGCCATCTACTTCTACACTATCACCCACTTGATATCGGTTACCTAATTGAGCAATCTCTTCATTCAATAATACTCTTCCTTGGGTAATGAGATTATCAGCCTCCCTACGGGAACAATATCCCGTGTCGCTGATGAACTTATTTAGACTTATGGTAGAGTGCTGAGTTATGAGTGCTAAGTTATGAGTTATGAGTGCTGAGTGCTGAGTTATGAGTTATGGGAGGTGAAATATGAAGTATGAATTATGAATTATGAGTGGTGTGTAAACTCATAACTCATAACTCATAATTCATAACTCTAATCAAGTTTTAGTACTGCTAAGAACGCTTCTTGAGGAACTTCTACGTTACCTATCTGACGCATTCTCTTCTTTCCTTCTTTTTGCTTTTCCAACAATTTTCGCTTCCGGCTAATATCACCACCATAACATTTTGCAGTTACATCCTTACGCATTGCACTAATATTTTCGCGGGCAATAACTTTTGCACCAATTGCAGCCTGAATAGCAATCTGAAACTGTTGTTTGGTCAATAATTCCTTTAGTTTTTCACACAGTTTCCTTCCAAAATCTGCTGCACGACTACGATGTATCAAGGCACTTAAGGCATCTACCTTTTCGCCATTTAAGAGAATATCCATCTTCACGATATCAGCATCTCGCATTTCAATTGGGGTATAATCGAAGGAAGCATAACCACGAGTCTGACTCTTTAATTTATCATAAAAGTCAAATACAATTTCCGTCATCGGCAATTCAAAAGTCAACTCTACCCTGTTTGGAGTTAGGTAAGATTGATTTAATAAGATACCACGCTTGCCCAAACACAACGTCATGATATTGCCAATATAATCGGGTGAAGTGATAATCTGTGCACGAATATAAGGTTCCTCAATCCTAGCAATTTTTGTAGGTTCAGGCATTTCGGTAGGATTATTTACAATCACCTTGTCACCCTTTGAGGTATAGGCGATGAAACCCACATTCGGAACCGTAGTGATTACCGTTTGATTGAACTCACGTTCCAAACGTTCCTGAATGATTTCCATGTGCAGCAATCCAAGGAAACCGCAACGGAAACCAAAACCAAGTGCTTGAGATGTTTCCAACTCAAATGTAAGGGAGGCATCGTTCAATTGTAGTTTATCCATACAATCCCTCAACTCTTCAAACGCATCGGTTTCTACAGGGAAGATACCGGCAAACACCATTGGCTTTACTTCCTTGAATCCATCAACCATCACACCTGGATTGTTTGCGAGTGTAATCGTATCACCCACCTTTACTTCCTTCGCATTCTTGATGCCGGTGATTAAATAACCTACATCTCCTGCTTTTACTTCAGGCTTTTCGGTCATTGTCAGTTTCAAAACACCCACCT
Organism: Chitinophagaceae bacterium; assembly: GCA_947378615.1. Lineage (GTDB taxonomy): Bacteria > Bacteroidota > Bacteroidia > Chitinophagales > Chitinophagaceae > Parasediminibacterium. The sequence goes on from CANCKV010000204.1 coordinate 1,494, forward strand.
CATCCACATTATAATCGGAACCGGAAGCGATGAAACGAATCTTATCATTTTTCTTCAGGACACCATTTAGTATCCGATAATAAATTATGATTCCACGGAAACTATTATAAACACTGTCAAATATTAGTGCTTGTAGGGGAGCATCATAATCGCCTTTTGGTGCAGGAATACGTGCAATAATGGCTTCGAGGATTTCTTCAATACCAATGCCACTCTTACCGCTTGCCAACAAAATATCTTCTACTTTACAACCAATCAAGTCGATAATCTGATCCTGAACTTCAGGAATCATCGCCCCGTCCATATCAATTTTATTGATTACAGGTATGATTTCAAGGTCGTTTTCTATTGCCAAATATAAATTGCTGATGGTTTGAGCCTGAATACCTTGACTAGCATCTACTAATAACAAAGCCCCTTCGCAAGCTGCGAGTGCACGACTCACTTCATAACTGAAATCAACGTGGCCGGGTGTATCAATTAGATTCAATACATAGTTCGTACCCTTAGAAGGGTAATTGATTTGAATGGCATGACTCTTAATCGTAATTCCTTTTTCACGTTCAAGATCCATATCATCTAGTACCTGATTCATCATGTCCCTTTCACCAATTGTTTTGGTATGTTCCAATAAGCGGTCAGCTAATGTACTTTTTCCGTGATCGATGTGTGCAATGATGCAAAAATTCCTGATATTCTTCATAACTGTGGCAAATATAGCGGTCGGAAGTTGTATGTGGCAAATTGTAAGAAATTTGTGTGTAGAAAAAATTACAAAATGAGGAAAGATTTAGGTACTATGTTCTATTTTTCGCTGCGTGAGGACACGCCGCTTGGCAGACTGCCGAGGTTCGTGTCTCCACGAAACTCTTTAAACGAAAAACTTTTATGCACCCGATTTAGGTACTATGTTCTATTTTAGATTTCAAATACAGCATTTCTGATGAAAGGTTAATAAACATTTGCATCATAAAATCATCCTATCAGAAAATGGGTTAGTGAAAAATGAAGGGTTATAATCATTTCTATTTAGTGGATTCGGCTATTTTATGTTTAGTTGAACCATCGTCTTCTAATATCTTAAAATAGATATGTTGGAAATTTAGGGTTATAATACTTCAAGAAAAGCTATTGCAAAACAGCGTGGTTGATAAATAATACATTTTCTTTAATTGTCTTTTCCAATTCTTCTGCAATTGGTTTAATACTACTTATGAGTTTGGATTTATCCCTATTCATATTTGGGTTTTCTATTACATTGACTACTCTCATGAGTGTAGCTAATGGAAAGCGAACTACATACGAAAGCATTGCTGCCTCTTGTAATAATGTTTCATCTTTACGAGCAATCTCATTTTTTAAGGTTTTTTCCATCAATCGATATTCATTTACAAATTGGGCTTTCTTCTTGAGTTGTATTTGGATGGCGTCAATCAAGTCTTTGGGTTTTATAGGCTTAATTAGGAAATCGTCTGCACCAGAATTCATCCCCTTTCTGATATCTTCTTCATCATTTTTAGCTGTAAGAAACATGAATGGAGTATCCCAATAACCCAATTTTTTGAAGGCAGAAAGGAAATCGAAGCCATTCATTTCGGGCATGTAAATATCGCAAATAACAATATCGGGCTTGTTTTTTTGCGAAAACTCTAAAGCAGCAATACTGCTGTTAAATAAATTGACTTCAAAATCAAATAATTCGAGTGTTTCTTTTAACAATCTTGAGAATCTTATTTGATCATCAATCAGTAAAATCTTAGTGTTAGCCATAAATAATATTTTAATTATATCTATTATATTTAGAGCAAAATTAAAAAGCTGTACCTTTTTGCTTGTAGAATAACTGATGAAAGTTTTGATATAGACACTGAATAGCATAAAAAAATAAAGACAGGTTAAAAGCATATTGTCAAAAGAATCTCAAATGTAAAAGCACGATTGGATTATCTTTCTTATCAATTAACAAATGGGGTGCTAATTAGAAGGTCATAGCTTAGTAAAATAAATAAATTGAGCAATTTTCGGATTTAATACTACAGAAAATAACTCGAATTTTATAAAAAAAGCTCAACACATAGTCAGATAGGTTCACATAGAAAGCACATAGATATTTTTCTATGTTTTAGTAAAGAGAAGTTCACATAGAAATTCTACGAAGTAGAATTGGGAGCTACTAAGTGAAAAGATTTTATAATTGCTCAATTTATCTTTTCAGCATTCCTTATAATGAAAATCTTTGTGGTCATTGTCGTAAAGTCTTTTCTAATAACAATCAGATAGTTGTGTTGAAAAGAGGCAGGGATTTAATAATAAATTGCAAATCAAAGTAATCCATCATTTTGATGACCCTAATCATTTAAAGAATGTCATATACTGTTGAATAAAATATGTTTGTTGATTAATGTAATAACATTATCTTCGCTCGCCCTTTTCAAAATCGTAGGATTGTTTGCAAAGAAATTCATCATTAAATAATAGTTTTTTATTCTTTTACCATGAGTAAACAAGAACAGGTTCTTAAAAACGTAGTAATTAAATTTGCCGGAGATAGCGGTGATGGTATGCAGCTTACCGGTCAGCAGTTTACTAATAACACTGCTTTATTGGGAATAGATTTGGCTACTTTTCCAGACTTTCCTGCCGAAATTAGGGCTCCAATAGGTACTGTACCTGGAGTTAGTGGTTTTCAATTACATTTTTCATCTGATAAGGTTTATACTCCCGGAGATAATTGCGATGTGTTAGTGGCAATGAATGCGGCAGCACTAAAAGTAAATCTGAAGGGGTTGGTAAAGGGTGGAAAAATCATTGCTAACATAGATGGGTTTGATGCTAAAAATCTTCGTCTTGCCAACTATCCAGAAGGTATTAATCCTTTAGAAGATGGAAGTCTTGAGGGATATGAAGTAATGAAGGTTGATGTAACTAAGCTTACTCGAGAGGCTTTGAAAGATATCCCTGATTTAGGAACTAAAGAAAGAGATCGTGCCAAAAACATGTTTGTTTTAGGGTTCATCTATTGGATGTACAACAGAAGTCTAGAAAGTACGATTGACTTTTTGGATGAAAAGTTTGGTAAGAAAGAGAGTATTCTACAAAGTAATATCAAGGTATTGCAAGCAGGATATAACTATGGCGATACTACCGAAACCTTCACTACACGTTATACGGTAGAAAAGGCGAAGATGGAACCGGGTGTATATCGTAGCATTATGGGTAATCAATCTCTTGCTTATGGATTGATTGCAGCAGGCGAAAAAAGTGGATTGACTATTTTCTTAGGAACCTATCCAATCACTCCTGCTACTGATATCTTGCATGAATTGAGTAAGTACAAAACTTTTGGTATCAAGACGTTTCAAGCGGAAGATGAAATCGCAGGTATCACTTCTGCAATCGGGGCTAGTTACGGGGGGCATTTAGGCATCACTACCACTAGTGGTCCTGGTATGGCATTGAAAGGCGAGGCAATGGGATTGGCAGTAATGCTTGAGATTCCGTTGGTGATTGTAAATATTCAAAGAGGAGGGCCATCTACAGGATTGCCAACTAAAACAGAACAAAGCGATTTGATGCAGGCTTATTATGGTAGAAACGGAGAATGTCCAATGCCGATAATAGCTGCTTCTACTCCAAGCGATTGTTTTGATGTCGCTTTTGAAGCTGCAAGAATTGCTGTTCAACACATGACACCTGTTATTTTGTTAAGTGATGGATATATTGCTAATGGTGCAGAGCCTTGGAAATTCCCTCAAAGTGCAGATTTACCAAAAATAGAAGTTAAGTATAAAGCCTCTCCTGTAGAGGGCGAAGAGAAATTCTTGCCTTATAAAAGAGATGGTAAGCTAGTTCGTCCTTGGGCTATTCCTGGAACAAAAGGATTAGAACATAGGGTAGGTGGTTTGGAAAAGCAAGATTTGACAGGTAATATTAGCTATGATTCAGACAATCATCAACACATGGTGAAGACAAGGCAAGCTAAAGTAGATAAAATTGCCGACTATATTCCATTACAAACTATTGATAGTGGTGCAGAAAAAGGAAAAGTTTTAGTACTTGGATGGGGTAGTACTTACGGTTCAATCAAGAGTGCTGTTGTAGAATTACAGGCACAAGGGCATTCTGTAAGTCATGCGCATATTCGTTATATCCGCCCTTTCCCTAAGAATTTGGGTGATATCATCAAGAATTTTGATAAGGTACTGATTCCTGAAATTAATAATGGTCAGTTAGTCAAGATAATTCGAGACCAATTTCTAGTAGATGCACAGGCCTATAATAAAATAATGGGTGTGCCTATCACGAAAGTTGAATTGATAGACGCAATTTTAGCCATGTTATAGTTAAATTAAAAAGCGGCAGACTGAAAAGTTCTGCCGCTTTTGTTTTATAAACCTTTTATTGTTTACTATCTATGAAAAAACTATCTCATAATGAAATAAAATGTAAAAGAAATTGATTTGCGTCAGTCGATTAGTTTAATTAAATCAATAGTTTATGTGATAATTATTTTAATATGTTTAATTGTTACATTTCTGATAACATTTGAGTATTATATAGAATAGTTTGTAACAATCCTTTATCTTCGCAGCGTTTAAAAATTGGAAGTTATTCAAAAATTTAAATTTTATAATTATGGTAAAAGTTGCAATTAACGGTTTTGGAAGAATTGGCCGTTTGGTTTATCGTCAGATTTTCAATATCGAAGGTATTGAAATAGTAGCTATTAATGACCTTACAAGTCCAAAGGCATTAGCTCATTTATTAAAGTATGATAGCGCACAAGGTCGCTTTGGTCAAGAAGTTTCTCATA